>JARFPW010000114.1 GCA_029288095.1 Gemmatimonadota bacterium | reverse complement strand
GTCTGTGAATGTTCATCGTGGTCCTCCAGAGACAGCGTGTCCGTTAGAGTCAGATGAAGATCGTCTGAGCTCCCTCGGCCTTCTCGAAAAAGTCCATTGCGGTGATGACGTCCCTGATCTGCGGGACGAGGTCCTCCTGATCCCGGTCGAACATCTCCATCGCCATCTTGCAGCCGTACATTTCCGTGCCGGCATCATCGAGGATCTCCAGCATTTCGCGTACGGGTGGGATCTCGAGATCGTCCATCTTCTTCTTCATCATGTGCGTCGCGAGGTTCTCCATCCCCGGCAAGCCGGCGATCATGGCCGGCATGTGTGTGGCTGGATTTCCAACGATTCCGGCGTGCAGCTTGTCCAGGGTCTTCTCCGTCACGATGTCCAGGCCCCAGAACGTGAAGAACAGGACCGCATCAATGCCCATCATCCTTGCCGCATTGGCGAGGATCAGCCCCGGATATGCCATATCCAGGCTTCCTTTTGAGCAAATGATTGCGACCTTCCGTGGTGCCTTTCCGTTTCCGTTCGTCTCAGACATGGTTTCGCTTCCTTCCGTGGTTCGTATGGCGGCTTCAGATGCAGCCTTTGGGCTTCGTGAGTCCGGAGACGCGCGCGGCCAGGATCCCAGGCCCCTTTGGGAACAGCGTGTACATCTCCTTCATCGACACGTCCGTGTTCTTTGTGATTCGACGAACTCCCGGGGGCGTGCCCTTCTCAGCGTTATCGCGGCGGCAGAAGTCGATGACTTCCCAATGCCTGTCGGTCAGCGGAGCGATACCTGCCTCCACCGCCAATTCGTTGGCGATTTCCGGGTTCCACTGATCCGGATTGAGCATGAACCCGTCGTCGTTGATTTCTATCTCATGTCCGGCAATCATCGTGGTTGTCATCGTTAGTCTCCCTGTGCCACATGCGCGACGAGCTCTTCGTCGCCGTTTTCTCCCATTTCCCTCAGCACGCCGAGCAGCATCGCCAGGCCGCGACGTACTTCAGGGTCTCTCATCTCACGGATCAGTTTGAGCGTTCCCGCAGGCTTGTCTGCTACGGGCCGGTTGAGTGCTCCTGCGGCCCTGTCAGCCACGCTGAGGACATCCTTCTGCGTCAGGTTTCTGACCGTCTCGAGGATGCTCACCACGTTGTCGCCGAGCATCCTGACGTCTTCAGGAGTGAACGACGTGGCCACGGTCCGGCCTACCTGGACCGCCTCACCGGCAAAAGCCAGGATGCCCTCGTCTTCCAACTTGCTCATCTGGTTCTGGGCGATGTGCAGCGCGCCGTGCGTGATCGGGCCCAGATCCTCCATGAAATCGTCGAAGCTCTCCATCCGCCGGTCGAGATCGTCGAGCACTGTCGCGAGGCGCTCCAGCTTGGCGTCAATCGCAAGCAGAGTTGCGGCGGTGTCTGTGACCTGGTTGGTGCTTTCGATACCGTTCGTCATGATCGTCAGCTCCACTTTCCGTCCATGGACATGCGCGACTGAATACCCGGGATTTCCGCTCCCTTGAGCAGCATGTTCCAGTAGATCCATCGGAAGGCCATCTTCCCCCAGTGATTCATTTCACTCTCCTGGAGGAGGCGCAGCGGACCGATGCCGGGCACGGGAAAACGCCCGGGGAGCGGCTCCACGTCGTAGTTGAAGTCGATCAGCGCGGCCTTTCCGAACCCCGTCTCGATGAAGCAGTTGGCATGACCGTCGAATTCCTCGGTCAATTCTCGCCCGTCGATGATTCGGAGCAGGTTGTTCTCGAGGACTTCACCCTGGAAATGAGCGACCGATCCGGCTTTCGAACTCGGCAGATCCGTCGCGTCACCGAGCACGAATACGTTCTCCCAGCCCTTCGATTGGAGCGTGTTCGGATGTGTTGGGATGAACCCGAGCTCGTCGCCCATGTCTGAGTTCTCGATCGTCTCGCTGCCCATGTGCGTCGGGATCGTGACGAGCAGGTCGTAGCCGATCTCGCGATCGTCCCAACTTCGGATTACCTGCTTCTCTCCGTCTACAGAACCCGTCGAGAACAGCGGTTCGAGCCCGATGTTCTTCTCCTCCAGCATGTGTCCGAGAATCTCTGACGCCCGCGGCTTCGTGAACGCTCCATCCAGGGGGGTCGCGTAGATGATCTCAGTCCGGTCACGAGTCCCGTTCACCGTCAGGAACCAGTCGGCCAGGAATACGAATTCGAGCGGGGCGATCGGGCACTTGATGGGCATTTCGACGACGTTAAGCACGAGGCGTCCGCCATCGAAGTCGTCGAGCGCGTTGCGAAGGGCGACTGCTCCTTCCGGCGTGTAGAAGTCAAATGTGCTTGTTTGCCACCCGGTGTCCGTCATTCCCTCGGTTTCTTCCGGAACGATCCGGCTCCCCGTCGCGATGACCAGCAGGTCGTAGTGGAGCAGGGTCCCATCCCCAAGGCGGACCCGGCTATCGTCAGGTTCGATTACGTCGATCGGTGAGACGATGAACCTGACGCCAGGCGGGATATAGCGGGAACGAGGTTTCACGACGTCGCGGGCCCGGTAGACATCGAACGGAATGAACAGGAGGCCCGGCTGGTAGATGTGACGATCGTCCTGGTCGACGATGGTGATCTGCCACTCATCGGCGGGAAGGGCCCGCCGCATCTTTGCGGACATCATCGTTCCGGCCGTGCCGGCTCCCAGGATCAGCATCTTCTTCATGGCAGCAGCTCCGTGCGACAGGGGCATCATCTCGCGTTCCCATAGAGCAACGCCGGTGCCACGAAGTAGCGGAGCGTGTAACTGTTTATGTGGCAGTTATTTAAAGGGATAGCCAGCTTTAGAAAACAGCTGCGGACTGGGGGCTATGAAACGATACGGTGCAACAACACGAAACGACATGAAACGTTACGTTACAGATCGTAGTGTTTCATCTTTCTCCATAACGTGGTTCGGCTGATACCCAGAAGGTCGGCTGCGTCATTTCGGTTGTAGCGTGCTGCGGCCAGCGCGGTCCTGATTCGAGTCACCTCGTCCAACTCGGCAGCGGAGAAGTCGCGGCGCCTGGCGTCGATTGTCGGAGGTGCGAGCGGCGTCGCGTCTTCCACATTGCCAGCCGCCACAATGTTCTCGATGAATGGATCACCAAGCCCACGCCCGACCTCGGCCGGCAAGTCCTGGATGTGAATCGTCTGTCCCTCGCATACCGTGGTCGCGTATTCAATCGTGTTGATCAATTCACGCACGTTGCCCGGCCAGCCGTAGGTGAGCAGCGCGCGGCTCGCCCCTGGGGCCAATCTGAGTGCTCGTCCACGTGCCTTCCCGAACTCATCGAGGAAATGACGAATCAGATGCTCGACGTCTTCGCGGCGTTCGCGCAGCGGAGGAATCTCGATCGGCACGACACGGAGACGGTAATAGAGGTCCTCGCGGAACCGGCGTTCCGCCACAGCGCGTACCAGGTTGACGTGCGTGGCTGCGATCACCCTGACATCGACCGACCGTGAGCGCGACTCGCCGACCCGCTCGATCGTGCGCTCCTGGAGAAAGCGCAGGAGCTTGGCCTGGAGGCCGAGCGCCAGATCACCGATTTCGTCAAGGAACAGGGTCCCTCCATCAGCGAGCTCAAACCTGCCGGGGCGGTCTCGGACCGCTCCTGTGAACGCACCTCGGACGTGGCCGAACAGCTCACTCTCGAGCAGCTCGCTGGGGATTGCCGCGCAGTTAACGGGGACAAACGGTCCGTCCGACCTGTGTGAAGTGCGATGGAGGGCACTCGCCACCAGCTCCGTGCCGGTCCCGCTTTCGCCGGTGATCAATACCGTCGAATCATTGTGGCGTAGGAGTTCGATCACCCTGAAGATTCTCTGCATGTCCTGGGATCGGGAGACGATCCCCTCGAATGCCGGCACCGGATCCGACCCTTCGCCCTCGAGCCTGATCATCGCGGTGTACTTGCCGTCAACACCGGCGCAAGCATCGGGTTCGTCGATCGGGCCGATCGACAGCGAGACCGGCTGCTGATCGCCGGTAGACGTTGTCAGGTAGGCCCTCCATCCTTCCCGTCGCTGCCCGGCGAGCACCGCCGCGCGGAAGGCGCTGTCAGGCCCGAACAGTTCGTCGCCGAGCAGGTCTCTGAGTGACATCCCGCGCAGCGTATCACCTGAGAACCCAATCGTGGCCGGCAAAGCCTCGGAGTGGCTCACGATCCTGAGATCGCCGTCCGTCACGAGAAAGACCCTGCCGAGACCTCGCAGGAGAGTGTCCAGCATGACCGGGTGCCGAAGGCGGCCGACGGCTTCATCCGCCACCGGCCTCACGACCTCTATCGCGCCGGTGATCTCACCGGCTTCGTTGCGGTACACCTTGCCCGACTTGATTACTTCGACTTCCGATCCGTCGGCGCGATACAGGCGCAGGGGTACGTCTCTGACCTCTCCGTGCCGAAACACTCCACATCCCTTGAGGCACTCTTCGCACCGATTCACCATCAGGCACGATCCACCGCGCACGTCTTCCGCGGCGAAGCCTGTCAACCGCTCGAGCGCAGGGCTCATCGTCACGAGGTTGCGGTCGGCATCGACTTCGAAAAACGCCAGGTCGGCAATGTCGGCGAGATCGAGCGGATCGCCCATCAGGGC
>JARFPW010000109.1 GCA_029288095.1 Gemmatimonadota bacterium | reverse complement strand
GATGGCGGCCGATGCCGCTCAGTTGACGTCCGCTGCTACGGTGCAGGGCGGAGAGATCACCATCAAGGCGTACGATGGCAAGGTGTGGATCGACAACGCGCAGGTCGTTGCCGCTGACATCGAGGCCTCCAACGGCGTGATCCACGTCATCGACTCCGTGATTCTGCCGGGCGAGTGAATCAGGGAGCAGTACTCGTCACGGGAGCCACCGGCTACGTGGGCGGGCGGCTGGTCCGGAGGCTACAAGCCTCCGGCCGGCTGCTTCGCTGCATGGCGCGTCGGCCCGAACATCTGCGCTCCCGACTCCCCGAAAGCATCTCGGTGGTCCGGGGAGACGTGTTGGACCGCAGCACCCTCGATGCAGCCCTCGAGGGCATCCACACCGCCTACTATCTCATCCACAGCATGGGTGCCGACTCGGACTTCGAGGCCAACGATCGGCTCGGAGCTGAGCAGTTCTCGGAAGCAGCCCTGGCAGCAGGCGTGAAGAGGATAATTTACCTTGGAGGCCTCGCGCGTGGACCCGACCTGTCGGCGCATCTGAGAAGTCGAAACGAGGTCGGAGCGATCCTCCGGGCTTCCGGCGTCCCGACGATTGAGTTCCGCGCATCAATCGTCATCGGATCGGGCAGTCTCTCATTCGAACTCATCCGCGCCCTCACCGAGCGACTGCCGGTGATGTTGACACCGGCCTGGGTTCGCCTCCCTACCCAGCCAATCGCGATCGAGGATCTGATCGAATACCTCGTCGCAGCCCTCGACGTCGATCTCAGCCAGAGTGAAGTCGTCGAGATCGGGGGCGCCGATGTCGTGTCCTATGGCGAACTGATGCAGGAATATGCTCGCCAGCGAGGGTTGCGACGGACCATGATCCCTGTACCGCTTCTGACCCCGAAGCTGTCCAGCCATTGGCTGGGGCTCGTGACTCCCGTCTACTCGCGGATCGGCCGCAAACTGATCCGAGGATTGCGCAACGAAACCGTGGTAAAGGATCCCATCTCGGCATTCCGATTCGGCGTCTCGCCGATGGGTATCTCAGACGCGATCGCACGCGCGCTGGTCAACGAGGATCGGGCTATGGTGGAATCACGCTGGTCGGACGCCGTATCCTCGAGCGGCTCAGAACGGAGTTGGGGCGGAGTGCGTTTCGGAGGACGGATCATCGACTCCCGGTCGATTCACGTCGGCGTGGATGCGGAAGAAGCCTGGACGCCCGTTCGGCGGATTGGCGGCGCCACGGGCTGGTACTACGCCGACGCTTTGTGGAAGCTGCGTGGCTTCATCGACCAGTTAGTCGGGGGTGTGGGCTTTCGCCGCGGAAGGCCCGATCCGGAAAGGCTGCGGGTAGGAGATACGCTGGACTTCTGGCGTGTCGAGGAGGTGCAGCCGGTGCGCTCACTACGCCTGCGAGCCGAGATGAAGCTGCCCGGTCGAGCCTGGCTCCAGTTCGATGTCGAGCCGGCGGAAACAGGCGGCAGCCGTATTCGGCAGACCGCGCTGTTCGATCCGGTGGGTATCGCTGGCCGGCTGTATTGGTACGGGCTGTATCCATTCCACGCGATGATCTTCCGCGGGATGCTGCGCAGGATCGGCGCGCGCGCTGCCGCGCCTCACGAAGCGGCGGGCTGAGCACTCCAGTTATCCAGGTAGGACTTCAGCTCCCCGAAGCTATCCGCCCGGCGGGCGCCTATCTCATCGAGGACGTCGGCGTAGGAATCCGCGGCGCCCCCGCCAGCCACGATGGGCAACCCCTGGGGGAGCGCCCTGTACAGCTCGCGCAGTTCCTCGATGATTCCGGGATCACCCTTCGGATAGGTCAAGCTGATCGCGACGCCGCGCGCGCGTGTATCTATGGCGGCGCCCGCGATGGCGTCCGCGGGGAGATCCGCCCCAAGGAACGTGACGCGCCAGCCCGCAGAGGCGGCCAGGATCGCCGCTGCCAGGCTACCCAGTTCATGCCGGTCGCCGGACGGCGTCGCCGCGATCAGAATGGGAGCGTCCTCGGGCGCCTCGAGGTTGTCGAGCAACCAGCCCCCTACCCGACCGACGACGGCCGAAGCCATGTGTTCGTGCGCCGGAGTGAGTTCACGGTGAGCCCACGCGGCTCCGATTCCCTGCAGGAGCGGTACGATCAGCCGGTCCAGGTACGCGGCAGTTTCGAGACCGATAACGGCTCGGCGCAACACCGTATCCAGCCTGTCGGCGTTCAGCTCGCGCACGGCAGCGTCCGCTTCCGCGACCATCGCGGCGATCTCGTCCAGCTGCTGTCCCGCCCCGGAGGATGGAGCGGCCGCTTCCGCCGACTCGTCCTCGCGGAGGAGGGCCTCCAGTTCGGCGTCCGACATTCCGGCGACCTGACCGATCTGCCGTCCGCCGAGCGTCAGCCGGTGCAACAGGCTGAGCCTGGCGACGTCCTGATCGGAATACAGCCGATGGCCGCCCTGGGATCTGGCCGGCTCAACGACACCGAACCGGCGTTCCCACGCACGAATCGCGTGGCTCGTGAGCCCGGTTCGCTGCGTGACGACAGCCATCGGATGCCGTCCCTGGTCCATTGGAAGGTCGTTCAAGGGG
>JARFPW010000067.1 GCA_029288095.1 Gemmatimonadota bacterium | reverse complement strand
ACATGACACAGGTGCAGACGACTCTTGACTGACTCGACCCCAGATGCGGATCCCTCGCGCGACCTGACGGACACCGCGATTGACGACGAACTTGCCGGGACCGTGGAAGATACGGTCAACGCGCTTCTCAAGGCGGCTCGTGCCCGGCAGACGTACGTCCCCGGAAACCCCCTGATCGAGAAGTTCACAGACGAGCTGTGCGAGAAGCTCGTGACGCTGTGGGACGAGTTGCCACATCTCTCCCTCGAGATGGATGAGGGGAACCTCCTGTGGCGCGGTCGCGAGGTGTATTCGAAGGCCATCGGTCCGGACAACTTCGCCTTTCGCTTTTTCAAGGACGGTATTCGCCAGCTCGCCTTGCTGCCCGGCGCGGAAGAGGAAGAGCTGGCCGAGTTCATCGAGATTCTGGCGCTTTCGCGGCAGGCGCACGGCGACGACTTGCTGGCCACTCTGTGGCACAGGGACTTCAAGGCGATTCGAATAGAATACGTGGACGTGACCGACGAGGAGCCCGTCGAGGTCCCGAGACCCAACCGGAACGCCGGCGCGGGCGAGAGCCTGGAAGACATGACGGAGATCGACGCCGTGCTCGAGTCGGGCGCCGTCACGGAGGAAGAGGCTGCGGAGTTCTCCGACATCACTCTCGCGGAGCCCGATCTTCTGTACTTGAAACGTGAAATGGACGCGGAGTGGGCGCGACCCGTCGTACACGACGTCACCCTGGCTCTTCTCGATCAATTCGAGATGAGAGATCAGGAGCGGAGGCGGCAGGTCGTGGACATCCTGCGCGAGATGCTTCCTCGCCTGCTCGTCAGCCGGGATTTCAGCAACGTCGCGCTGATCGTCAACGAGCTTCAGCTGCTCGCCAACAAGACCGGGGAGAACGACACCCAAGAGCTGGTGACTTCGCTGCTGCGGGACATGAGCGAGGCGATGGCCGAAATGGTCAGCGAGGTGGGTCTGGACGAGACATCTCCCGGCGCCGAGGAGCTCGCTGCCCTGGTCGGAGCGTTGCAGGCCGAGGCCATACCGACCCTGGTGCGGGCGATCCCCGCCGTTCCCAGCCGGCAGACACGCGAACGGCTTGCCGAAGCTCTCGACCGACTCGTGGGGGCGAATCCGGGCTACGTCGTGGACCTGTTGTCGGCCGAGGATCCGATGCTCGCGGCGGAAGCCGCCCGAATCGTGGGGCGACTCGGGCTCACGGCGGCGGAACCGGACCTCATCGAACTGTCGCGCCGACCCGAAGATGTGACGCGGCAGGCAGCCATCGAGGCTCTGGCGAGTCTGGGATCGGCCGCGGGCGCAGAGGCCCTGGCCGCCGCACTGTCCGACTCCGGTAGAGATGTCCGCATCGCCGCCGTCAACGCCATCGCCGCGGTCGGGTCGGAGAGGGCTCTTCCGTTGCTCGGCGACACGATCGCCGGATCCGAACTGGCGAGCCGCGACCAGGGCGAGCAGATGGCGTTCATGCGCGCCTACGCTGCAATGGCCGGCGACCGGGCCGTACCCCTGCTGGCCAAGATGCTGAGCGGTCGGAAGTGGTGGGGAGGACGTCGCGCGCCCGAGCTTCGCGCCTGTGCAGCCCGGGCCCTCGGGCTCGTCGGCACTCCAGCGGCGCGAGCGGCGCTCGAGAAGGCGGCCCGGGACCGAGCAGCCTCGGTGAAGGGCGCGGTTCGGGTCGCACTGAGGGCTCTCGACGCCGACTCGGACGAACGGCTGCAGGTGGCGTTGCTTCCCGAGGAGAATGAACCGGAGGTGGTCGAGGATCCCGTGGAACTGGACTTGAATGTCGAGCGCACGGCCGATGACAGGAAGGAGGGATCGTCATGAAGAGCCCAGATTCCCCCGGCACCGGAATCCTCTCGGCGCTGTACGGCGCAGTGCGAGCCCTGCAACTGTATCCGGCCGAAAACGAGGTCGTGACGCGTGCGCTGCAGGAAGTCAGGGAACAGGCCGATCAGATACTGGATCGCGAGGGGGGACTGAGCATCTGGTTCGCCGGTAACTACATTTTCGTCAACGACCTCCAGGTACGACTCGACCTGCATGACTATGCCGCCCTGGCCGCTTTCCGGGAAGTGTTCCGGGGCCACGGAGTCGGCCGGATGGAAGCGGACCCGAAGGCCAGGGCCGACGACTGGCAGTCCTTTCTCATGGCGATCGCCGCAGATCCGGCACCCGGTCAGCCCCCCCTGGAGGCACTGCGGACAGAGTTGGGAAGCCGGAGTGTGTCGAGTATCAGCGTCGGCCCACCGTCTCCCCTGTTCGAGGGGAGCGAGGGTGAAGAGGCGGTGGAAGCCGCCCGGCGCACGTATTCGCGGTCCGTCAAGGTCGCGCGCGACATGATGGAGGGCCTGGTCCTCGGAAAGGCAATCGGCGCGAGGCGGGCCGAGCGAGCCGTGCTGTCGGTCGTGGACCGGGTGCTTCAGGAACCGGCGACCATGCTCGGCATGCTGACGCTCCGGGACTTCGACGACCACTCGTACGTCCACTCGGTGAACGTCTCGATTCTGTCCGTCGCTCTCGGCGACTACCTCGGACTGAATCGGGAACAGCTGTTCGAGCTGGGCTTCGCGGCCCTGTTCCACGATATCGGCAAGGTACTGATTCCGCCCGCCGTGCTGAATAAGATGGGGTGGCTGAACGACGAGGAATGGAGGCTGGTCAGCCAGCACCCGGACTTCGGCCTGCTGATGCTCTTCAACGTCGAAGGATTCGAGGAACTGCCGTATCGGGGCATGCTGGCGGTCTACGAGCATCACATGAAACCGGACCTGTCCGGTTATCCTCGCGTCATCCGGCGGCGACGGCAGGGCCTGTTCGCCCGCATCATCGCTATCACCGAGGCGTACGACGCCGCGATCTCGAACTACAGCAAGCAGTTTCTCCCGTGTTCCCCCGATGAGGCGGTCCGCCAGCTCCGGGAAGCCGAGACAGGTGCATACGACAGGGTCCTCACACGCGCATTCGTTAACATGATGGGCATCTTCCCGGTCGCCACGCTCGTGATCCTCGACACGGGCGAGATGGGCGTCGTAGTGGCTCCGAATCCGAACGTGAAGGCCTTGAGCCGGCCCCTGGTCAGGATCATCGCGACCGCGGAAGGCGAGCGCGTGGGCGACGGGCCGATCCGCGATCTGACCGAGCGCGACCCGGACAGCGGTGAATACCGACGCAGCATCGCACGGTCCACCGACCCCGCCCGCTACGGGCTCAACGTTGCCGACCATGTCGCCTGAAGGCAGAGGGCCGGACCGCCGGCTCACAAGGGTCCCCTTCGAGATCTCTCCCTCGGCAGGAGGACTGCTCCGCGGGGAGTTGCGGTTTCCTGCAGATCGCACTCCCGGG
>JARFPW010000057.1 GCA_029288095.1 Gemmatimonadota bacterium | reverse complement strand
GACCTGGAGCAGCTCTGCGCCTCCACCGCCGAGCGGTTCGGCGGGATCGACGTAGTCGTGGCCAATGCAGGCGTCTTCGAATTTGGTCGGCTCCCCGATGTCGATCAGGCCACGTTCGACCGGACATCCGACGTGAACTTCCGAGGAGCATTCTTCACGGTGCAGGCCGCCCTCCCCTTCCTGCGAACGGGGGGAAGCGTGATCCTGGTGACCTCGGGGTCCAACCGCGTCGGCCTGGCCGACGCTCCCGTGTATGCCGCCACGAAGGCAGCCGTCCGTTCGTTGGCCCGGTCGTTCGCCGTGGAGCTGCAACCGCTGGGCGTCCGCGTAAACGCCTTGAGCCCCGGATTCGTGGACACGCCAATCTTCGAGCGTACGGGAATCGTCGGTGAACAACGGGCCGAATTCGTAACGGCCATGTCGGAACAGATTCCGATGCAACGTTTCGGACAACCTGACGAGATCGCGGCCGCCGCCCTGTTTTTGGCCTCCGACGAGGCCTCCTATGTGACCGGAATCGAACTGCCGGTGGGGGGTGGACTCGGTCAGGTCTGAGCCGACTAGTTGGTCATCGCTCGACGGGCTTCGGTCCGGCCGTCGGGCGTCAGGTAGAGACGCTCGCGGGACTGCGTAACGAAACCGGCCCGCTCGGCAGCCCGCACGATTCTGTCTGCCTGCTCATCCGTCCAGCGCAGGTGCCGCGACAGATGGTCAACGCGGCATTCCTCGTCCGCCTCCGGCGTGTCCTCGTGGTGCAGGAGGTGAATCGCCAGCATCGCCCGGGCGAATTCAATGCGCTGCCTCGCCCGGCGACGCGCCAGGGCGATCAGACCGCGCTCCGGAGCTACCAGGAACACGACCAGGAAGATCATCCCGACAGCTCCGGCCATCGCTCCCGCGATCGAGGCATCCAGCCAGCGGGCGGTCCAGTAGCCGAGGACCGCTGACAGGGCCCCGATTCCCGCGCTCAGCCCAATCACCCGACCCAGTCTGTCCGATAGCAGATACGCGGCCGCAGGAGGTACGATCATGAACGCCACGACCAGGATGGATCCCACGGAATCGAACGCGCCGACAGCCGTGATCGACACGATTCCCATGAACAGGTAGTGCAGGAGTACGGGTGAGAACCCGAGAGCGGCGGCCAGCGAGGCGTCGAAGGTCGACAGCTTCAACTCCTTGTAGAACGCGGCGAGAAACGCGGCGTTGAGCAGCAGGATGCCAAGCATCACCCACAGTGCCCGGGGTCCGGCGTCGAGGCCGAAGACTTCGAACCGTCGGAACGGAGCCAGTGCGATCTCACCGAGCAGAACCGCATCCGTATCGAGATGGACATCGCCGGCGTACTTGGAAATCAGGATCACCGCAACGCTGAACAGCGCAGGAAAGACCAGGCCGATCGCCGTGTCTTCGCGCACCAGGCCAGTGCCGCGAATGGCCTCCACCATGGCCACCGTCACGACACCGGCTACGGCTGCACCGAGGATCAGAAACGGGGACGTCAGATCCTGGACGACAAAGAACCCGAGCACAATTCCGAGAAGCACGGTATGACTGATGGCGTCGCTCATCAGCGCCATTCGCCGCAGCACGAGAAACACCCCCGGGAGGGCGCAGGCGACGGCCACCGTGACGGCGAGAAGCTGGATTTCGAGCTCGACGCCACTCACAGCATTCCTCCGGGCTGCAACTCCTTGAGCCTGCCTGCCGCCGTGTCCTTGCCGTGCGGAGTCAGCGCCCATGTTCCGTCGGCCAGCCGGCGGGCGAGTCCGTCGCTCTCGAGCGCCAGCAGAGAATTGAGCGTGCCTTCCCGGGCATCGCTCATTGCCTGAATGACGGCCAGCGGATGGCCGTATCCAAACTCGCCGTGTTGGTGAAACAGGGCGTACAGATCGGCAAGGACAGTGTCGCGCCGAATCGCTTTTCTTCGGTGTCGGGCACGGACGCGTTCCCACACCAGGCCACGGCGCGGCGCGAACGCCATCGACAAACCGACGATGACCGACGCGCTGAGCACGATAGTGGGACCCGTGGGCAGCCCGGTCGTCGTGCTGCTCAATACCGCACCCACCACGCCGGCCAGGCCGCCGAACAGCGCTGCCAGCCACACCATCGTGCCGAGCCCGTCCGTCCACTGGCGGGCGGCCGCCGCCGGTGCCACGACCATGGCCGCCATCAGCACCACGCCCACGGTCTGCAACCCGGTCACGATGGCCAGTACGAGCACCGTCGTCAGCACGAGCTCGACACCCCGAACCCTGACCCCCACGGATGCCCCGAATTCCGGATCGAAGCTGAGGACTTTGAATTCCTTCCACAGCAGTGACACTGTGGCCAGGGAGGCGAATCCCAGTGCGGCAATGACGATCACGTCGCCCTCGACGAGAGTCGCCGCCTGGCCGAACAGGAATGTCTCCAGACCCGCCTGGGCGGCATCGGGCTGCCGCTGCACGAACGTCAACAGCATCAGGCCAATCCCGAAGAACACGGAGAGCACGATCCCAAGGGCCGTATCCGGCGGGATCCTGGTATTCCGGGTCACGACGCGCATGAACGCCATGCCGACCCACCCCGCCGTGAAGGCGCCGCCGACCAGCAACAGCGTGGCCTTGCTCCCCGTAAGCATGAACGCGAGCACGATGCCTGGCAGAGCGGCGTGCGAAATCGCGTCCCCCAGCAACGCCTCGCGCCGCAGCACGGCGAACACGCCCAACGTGCCACTGACGGCGCCCAGGGTCGCCGACCCGAGAGCCACAGTTCGTAGCGTGTAGTCGAACAGGAGGTCGTGGAGGATGTCCATCGGGCCTGTCAGCCGTCGAGCTCGGCGACGCCTGCCGTGGAAGCAGCGGCGCGCAGGAACGACACGCGGCCACCGTAGGCGGTCCGGAGATTCTCGTCGGTAAACGCCTCCGCGACCGGACCGAAAGCGATATGACGGACGTTGAGGATCATCACTTCATCGAAGTATTCCGGGACGGTCTGCAGGGCATGGTGTACCGCCACGACGGTATTGCCCTGCTCCCTCAATTCCTGCAGGACTCGCACGATGGCACGCTCGGTCGTCGCGTCGACGCCCTGGAACGGCTCGTCCATCAGGTAGACGCGCGCATCCTGAACGAGGGCGCGTGCCAGGAACACGCGCTGCTGTTGTCCTCCCGAAAGCTGGCTGATCTGACGGGCGGCAAATTCCTGCATCTCCACCTTCGCCAGTGCCTCCATCGCCAATCGCCGCTCATTGGAGCCGGGCCTTCGGAACCATCCCAGGTCCCCATAGCGACCCATCATCACGACATCGAGCACGGAGGTCGGAAAATCCCAGTCCACCGTGCCTCGTTGGGGCACATATGCCACCTGGCGCCGCTGCTCATCGTAAGGTCGTCCGTGGACGAGAACCTGACCGGCCGCCGAGTTGACCAGGCCGAGGACCGCCTTGATCAGCGTCGATTTTCCGGCTCCGTTCGGCCCGACAAT
>JARFPW010000035.1 GCA_029288095.1 Gemmatimonadota bacterium | reverse complement strand
CGCCAGTACGATCGCGAGGGGGAATCCGAGCAGAGAGAGCAGAAGCACGAGCGTTATCGTCCACTCGGGCATCCCGAGCCGGGGGAATGCGATGTCGGCCACCTGGAGTACGCCGAATGCGACTACCCCGTACATCGCCATCACGCGGAACACGCGGCGGCGCTTCAGTTCGGCGAAAAACCGCTGGTAGGAGGGGGTCGTCATGGCCTGGAAGATCGGCGCCACGGTCAGGGGGGGCAAGGAACTACTGGTATCCCCGCGCCTGGAGCTGGAACAGCTCGGCGTAGTGGCCCCCCTTGGCCATCAGTTCCTCGTGCGTGCCCTGCTCGAGGACCGTTCCGTGTTGCAGGACGAGGATCCGGTCAGCCATGCGGACCGTCGAGAACCGGTGCGAGATCAGGACCGCTGTCTTGCCGACGGTGAGTTCCGCGAAGCGCTGAAACACCTCGTACTCCGCCCGTGCGTCGAGCGCCGCGGTCGGCTCGTCGAGAATGAGAAGCTGGGCGTCCCGCATGTAGGCACGGCCGAGTGCCACCTTCTGCCACTCGCCACCCGACAGCTCCACGCCGCCGTCGAACCGACGCCCCAGCATCTGGTCGTATTGCTTCGGGAGCCCCTCGATCACGGTGCTTGCCAGGCTCCGTTCCGCCGCGGACTCGAGCCGCGGCCTGTCTTCGCGCTCCTCGATGCGACCCACGGCGACGTTATCGGCCGCCGTCATGTGGTAGCGCACGAAGTCCTGGAAGATCACGCCCACATGCTGACGCAGTTCCTCCGGGTCGAACTCCCTCAGGTCCCGGCCGTCGAGCAGGATGCGACCCTCGGTCGGATCGTACAGGCGTGCCAGCAGCTTGGTAACGGTGGTCTTACCGGCTCCGTTTTCGCCCACGAGTGCCAGCTTTTCGCCCGCGCGAAGCCGGAACGACATGTCGCGGAGGACCCACGGGTCCGTGCCCGGATAGCGGAAGCTGACGTTCTCGAACACGAACCCGTCCTTGATCGGATCGGGGATGCGCCGCACCGCCTTTGTGTCGGGGGGCGCGGCGATCTCCGGCTCGATATCGAAGAAGTCGAACAGGTCCTTCAGGTACAGGGCCCGCTCCGCGATCGTCGAGAACCGGAGCAGCATGCCCTCGAGCAGGCGCCGCAGGCCCTGGAACGAGCCGGCCAGGAACGTCAGGTCACCGATCGTGAACTGGCCGCTCACCGTCCGCCAGATGATGATTGCGTAGGCGGCGTAGTAGCCGACGCTTCCGACGCCAGCGAGCAGGCTGCCCCATGCCGCGCGTCGCGTGGCCAGCTTCCGGTTCGCGTGATAGAGGTCATCGGCAATCCGCCGGTAGCGTTCGCTGAAGAACCCCGCCAGGCCGAACACCTTCACTTCTTTCGCTGTCTGGTCGCTGGCCCCGATGAGGCGCAGGTAGTCGAGCTCACGCCGTTCCGGTGTGAACGCGAACATCAGCGAGTAGCTCAGGCTGTTGAAGTGCGCCTCCCCCAGAAAGGCGGGCAGGAGTGCGAGCAGCAGCAGGAAGATGAGCCACGGGGCCATGATCACGAGCCCTGCGCCCAGCGTGATCACTGTGATCAGGTCCTGGGCCTGCCCGAAGATCTGGCTCAGGAGCGCGATGCGTCCCGTGGTCTGGCGGCGAGCCCGTTCGAGCCGGTTGTAGAACTCGGCGTCTTCGAAATGCCGCAAATCCAGTCGGGCGGCCTGTCGCATGAGCCGGACCGACGTCTCGTTCGTGAACAGATCGGCGAGCAAACTGTCGACGAGTGCGATCCCGCGGCCGAGGACGTCGGACAACACGGCCAGTCCCAGCTCGATCCCCACCAGCACCCAGAGATGGGAAAGGTCTCCACCCGTGCCCTGCGAGAGCCAGACGACCTGGTCGATGATCAGCTTACCGACGTACAGCAGACCAATCGGCAGGCTGCCGCGAAGCAGACGCAGGGACATGCTGCCAACGGTCAGCCGGGCGCTGACCTCCCACACCAGCTTGAGCAGGGGCGGGACGTATCGCAGTGCGTCGAGCTGCTCCCGGAAGGAGGGCTTCTCAGCCTTCGTGCGGCGTGCGCGGGCCCCGTGAGGGCTGGGAGGATCTGGAGCGTGCATGGGTCGGATGATATACCACCTCGGGCGCCGCACGGACACGCACATCCCCGCACTCCGTTGCGTCTGCTTACCCGGCTTACTAACTTAATTGAATGATTAAATCAAATGACCAAACCGGGACGGAGGGACAGATTCTCGATGCCGCCCGGACCGTGTTTCAGCGGCGCGGCACCGCCGGCGCTCGGATGGCAGAGATCGCCGACGAAGCCGGCGTGAACCAGGCGCTGATCCACTACTACTTCCGGAGCAAGGCCCGGCTCGCGGATGCGGTGTTTCTCAGTGCGGCGCGGGAGCTGTTCCCGCAGCCGGAAGAGCGGAAGTTCGAGGCGTCCGAGATCGTGTTGAGCTGGCTCGTCGAGACCGACGCGTGGGAGTACGTGCCGTTCATTCTCTGCGAGCACGAGGACCTCCGCACGCTGCTCGACATCCCGGTCCACAACGACGACGGCCTGCGACTCCGCTACGTCTCGCCCGGGCAACTCGCTGAGAGCAATGCCCTGCGGCAGCGGCTGTCGCAGCTCCGCGAGCAGGACCAGGAGGCGCGGCAGAACGGCGAGCGGTTCGAGGCGAAGGGACTCGACAAGCAGGTCTCCGAGCTCTGGCAGTCGCTCAAGCTCTATCGCCAGCTCACGTCGAACCCGATCGAAGACACCCGCGCCCGCGGGCGCTTCCTCTCGAAGGCCGCCGACGGGATCAAGGCGTCGCGGACGCTCGAGGAGGGGCTCGGCGACTTCCTGGGGCAGACGGGCGG
>JARFPW010000294.1 GCA_029288095.1 Gemmatimonadota bacterium | reverse complement strand
AGGATGCTCTCCCCCCGCGAATACAGGTCTCGGATCGTGCGTTCGAGGACCTGTCCATCGTTCATTTCGGGGCACAGAACGACCTGAGCGTGCACCTGTATGGAACCCTCGGCGAGTCGGTCCAGGTGCTCATCGATCGAGGCTGCCCGAGGGTTGACCAGCATGCGGAGACGGGCCTCGGGGTCTGTAGCGTGGACGCTCACGTAGAGCGGCGTGAGTCGCTGCTCGAAGATGCGCTCCCAGTCCTCGTCCCGGAGGTTGGTGAGGGTGACGTAGTGGCCGAACATGAAGGAGAGCCGGTAATCGTCATCTTTGACGTACAGGGGCTGTCTCAGTCGCGTCGCCTTCGGATTGCCCTTCACGAAGCAGAACGGACAGGCATTCGTACAGCGCCGCACCTTGTCCGCTTCGGCGATCAGACCGAGGCTCTCGTCGGGGTGCTTCTCGATCTCATAGACGACGGACTCCCCATGGGGCAGGCTTACCGCCAGAGCGATCTCCGCGTCGGCCTCGTAGAAGCGGAGGTCGAGAGAATCGCGAAGATCCCGTCCGTTGATCGAGACTAGCGCCGCACCGGGAGGGATCTCCAGGTCGGCGCCGATCGAGTTACGTCTCACCCGCGCGACGCGGACCATTCGGTGTTCCTCTGTATCGGCCCTGGGCCAGACGGCCCTCCGCCCGCAGGAGCGAGGCGGCCTCTGTGGCGCCGCGCAATATATCCGCGCCGAGTCGCGTCTCCAACTGGAGCGCTTCGCGCCATCGGAGAATGACAGGTAGATGCCAGGACGGGCGGAGACCCGGCTCGGATCCCCGCCCGCCTGTCTGTCAGTGTCGGTTCAGGAGTCGCTCGTGCTGCCACCCGCGCTATACCGGAAGCCCGACACCGCCTCCTCGATCTCGAACTCCACGAGGAAGGAGGATGCTTCTCCCTCGGCCGGGAGCGCGAGCAGCAGGTCCTCACTGATCACGACCTGCCCCTCCTCGTCCAGTAGCTCGATCGGGACGGTGATCTCCGATCCAGCCGTGGCGCTCTTGTTCATCACCTGCCCCTCCACGCTGTACATGCCCTCGCCGGTCGCGGCGAGCTGTGACCGGAGGAACTCGAACTCCAGGGCGTCCCGGAGCTCAAGCACCGCCAGCGCCGCTTCCGGGTCGTCGAGCTCCCGGTGAGCGTTAGCGAGAAGGTTGTAGTTGATGGACTCGAACGGGTAGCGATCGACCAGCACGTCAGCCAGGGGGAGAAGATCTGCGTACCGCTTCGCCTGGTAGTACGTGTTGGCCAGGTTCTCCATCGTCTCCTTGTTCACCGAGTTCAGCTCGTGCGCCCTTTCGAAGGCCTCGGCCGCCTGCTCGAAGTTCTGGGCCCGGTACAGTCCGATCCCGACCTGAGACCACTGCCTGAAACTCAAGTCATCCCGCATGAGAAGATCTGCGAACAGCTGCTGCGCGGGCTCCTCCTCTCCGGCATCCATCAAGGCGACGGCGTAGTTGAGCAAGCCCAGGACATCGTCGGGGTGCTCGGCAGCGTAGTCCGAGTAGATGGCCAGTGCTTCCTCATCCCGCCCGTCGATCCGCAAGAGCTCCGCCAGGTTGATGCTGGCCGCACGGACCATCTCTGGATCACCGCCAATCGCCAGGGCCTGCTCGTACAGCTCCATCGCGAGCGCGTTCTCCTCCTGCCTCTGATAGATGTTCGCGGCGTTCGTGATGGAACGCGAGTCGGCGTAGATCACGTTCGCCTGCAGGAACGCATCCAGGGCTCCCGCCTGGTCGTCAGCCCGCAAGGCGTTGATTCCCATGTTGTACAGAGGCACCCATGCGTTGAAGCGCGCCTCGTTCACGAGGTCGGTGCAGGCGGGCGCGACCGAGGTGAGCGTCGTCAACATCGAGTCCGCTCCGGCGTAGTCGCGAAGTCCCAGGTAAGCCTGCGCGGCGAGGAGATATGCCCGCGCCGGCGGATCATCATCGGCGAGCGTAGGCTCGAGCTTCTCGAGCGCCCTCGCATACCGCTTTTCCTTCGGCTGCGGATCGTCGCGCCGAGCCGCATAACTGAGCTCCACGTCAGCGCTGCGCGTGTGCTGGTTCCCTTTCTCAGCGCAATCCTGGGCGAACAAGTGCGCCGGGAGGCCGAAAGCCGCGATCGAAAACGCCGCGAATCCAAGTCTCAACCAAGTTCTGAGCATGATTACCTCAAGTGTCTTATTTGCAAGCGACTCACTGGGCCACACGTTCTCGATTTGGCGACCTTTCTGCGAGTCCCGGAACTCCTCCGCCCGGAGGCCCCGGCCCAAAGTGCCGGGGCCATCCTGTCACCGCGAGTTCACCGCGGCAAGTCCCGACCCCTCTACTACGCGAAACGGGGGTGCATGTTTCCTTTCGTGAGACAGGTGAGGGGCTCCCGCCCACCGCCCTAGACGGCCTCGTCCTTGGAAAGCGCCGCGAGAATCCGGCTGGCCGTCGCCGGACCGACGCCGCGAACGCTGGCCAGGTCTTCGGCCCTTGCCTTCCGAATCGCC
>JARFPW010000242.1 GCA_029288095.1 Gemmatimonadota bacterium | reverse complement strand
CCGCCCGCTCCAACCGGCGGAGCCGGCAGCGGACTGATACCGAGTCCGTTACTCCTCCGCGGCTATCTCCACCACCTCGGCGAGAACCGCTACTTCATCGTCGAGCACCTGCATGAAGCCTCCCGACACGGGTATCCGGTGCTCCGCGTCGCCGTCCCTGATGACGACATCTCCCGTGCCGAGCAGCACCATCATCGGTGCGTGCCCGACGAGTATGCCGAGTTGGCCGTCGTAGGCGGGGATGATCACGCTGTCCCCCTCGCCGCTGAACCCGACGGCGGCGGGCGAGATCACGCTGACCTGGAGCTTCCGGTCTGTCATCAGGAACCCTCAGCCTCCATCGCGCGCGCCTTCTCCACCGCCTCCTCGATCCCGCCGACCATGTAGAACGCCTGCTCGGGAAGATGGTCGTACTCCCCATCGACCAGGGCAGCGAACGAATCGATCGTCGTCTCGAGCGAGACGTATTTGCCGTCGATTCCCGTGAACTGTTCGGCCACGAAGAACGGCTGTGAGAGAAACCGCTGAATGCGCCGCGCACGGCCCACGATCACCTTGTCTTCCTCGCTCAATTCGTCCATTCCGAGAATCGCGATGATGTCCTGCAGGTCCTTGTAGCGCTGCAGAATCTCCTGAACGCGCGTCGCGGTGTCGTAGTGCTTGTCACCGAGGAACTGCGCGTCGAGGATGCGACTCGATGACTCCAAGGGATCCACGGCCGGGTAGATCCCGAGCTCGGCAATCTGCCGGGACAGCACGGTCGTCGCGTCCAGATGGGTAAATGCCGAGGCCGGCGCCGGGTCGGTGAGGTCGTCGGCGGGGACATAGACGGCCTGCACCGATGTGATCGAGCCGGACTTGGTCGACGTGATCCGCTCCTGCAGCTCTCCCATCTCGCTGGCCAGCGTTGGCTGGTATCCGACGGCGCTCGGCATCCGGCCGAGAAGCGCCGACACTTCCGAACCGGCCTGGCTGAACCGGAAGATGTTGTCGATAAACAGCAACACGTCCTGGCCGAGGACATCCCGGAAGTACTCCGCCACGGTCAGTCCGGACAGACCGACTCGCAGGCGCGCTCCCGGGGGCTCGTTCATCTGGCCATAGATCAGGGCCGTCGAGTCGATGACGCCTGACTCCTTCATCTCGAGCCACAGATCGTTACCCTCGCGCGTCCGTTCACCCACGCCGCAGAACACAGACTTCCCCCCGTGCTCCTGTGCGATGTTGTTGATGAGTTCCATGATGATGACCGTCTTGCCCACGCCGGCGCCGCCGAACAGGCCTGTCTTGCCGCCCTTTACGTAGGGGGCGATCAGGTCGATCACCTTGATTCCGGTCTCGAAGATCTCGGTCTTAGGCTCGAGCACCGTCATCAGGGGGGCATGCCGGTGGATCGGCCAGCGCTCCTGCTCGTTCACGGGTCCGGCTTCATCTACCGGTTCACCGAGTACGTTGAGGATTCGGCCCAGCGCGGCATCGCCCACCGGGACCGTGATCGGGCTGCCGGTGTCGAGGACTTTCTGGCCCCGCTGCAGGCCGTCAGTTGAATCCATGGCTACGGCGCGAACCTGGTTTCGCCCTATGTGCTGGGCGACCTCGCAGATCAGCCGGGTCGGTGTGCCGTCGCGCTCCCACTCCAGCTCTACCGCGTTATACAGTTCCGGCAGGCTCCCGGGCTCGAATTCCACGTCGATGACGGGTCCGATAACCTGCACGACTTTTCCGATGTTCTTCTGCTCGGCCATCTCGGCTATTCCTAACTGGAGAGTGCTTCAGCGCCGCCGATGATCTCGGCGATCTGCTGGGTGATCTCTGCCTGCCGCGCCCGGTTGTACTGGCGCCGCAGGGTGGTCAAAAACTCGTCGGCATTGTCCGTCGCCGCCTTCATCGCCGTGCGCCGTGCGCCCTGCTCTGCTGCGGCGTTCTCGACCAGCGCCCGGTAGGTCACGTTCGTCAGGTACAGCGGAAGGATCTTCGCCAGGATTTCCTGGGCTGACGGGTCTAGGATGTAATAGGCGCCTCGTTTAGGACCCTCTTCCGGCACGTAGACGGGGAGCAGTTTTCGGGCTACCGGCGGCGTGCTCATGACGCTCTGGTAGTCGGCGTGTACGATGTGGATCGCGTCCAGCTCGCCCTCGACGAAACGCTCCGCGAGCGGTGTGATCAGTTCGCGGGCCTGATCGGCGGTGGGCGCGTCCGAGATGTCCGTCCGCATGGTGGCCATTTCGACGCCACGGAACCGGAAGTACGCGATCCCCTTCTTACCCACGACATGGAACTCCGTCTCCACCTCGGACTCCGCCAGGTAGGCGAGGAGTTCGCGGGCCTTCCGGATCAGGTTCACGTTGAACGCGCCGCACAGGCCCCTGTTGCTGGTTATGAGGAGGACGGCGGCCGTCCGGATGCGCTCGGGCTGTCGCAGAATCGGCTCGAGCTCCGCGATCTCCGGCGTCACCAGGTTCTCGACTACCGACGCCACTTTCTCCGCGAATGGCCGCGCCTCCTGCACACGGGCCTGAGCTCGACGGAGTTTCGACGTCGCGACCATTTCCATGGTACGCGTAATCTTCCGCGTGCTGGTGACGGATTTCATCCGCCGTCCGATATCCCGTGCCCTTGCCATCAGATCAGCCGGCCGCCCCGGAGGCCGTTTCGGCCCGGAACAGTTGCTTGTGGCTCTCGATCGCGGACCGCAGCGCCTGCGATGTATCGTCGCTCAACACGGCCTCTGTTCGGATCGCTTCTCCGAGCTGAGGATGCGCCGAATGGACATAGTCCAGGAAGCTTTTCTCCCAGGCGCCGATCTTCGGCGCGTCGATATCATCGAGAAATCCCTGGGTCACCGCGTAGATCACCATTACCTGGCTTTCGACCGCCATCGGCACGTACTGCCCCTGCTTCAGGATCTCTACCGTCCGCTCCCCGCGGCCCAGCTGGCGCTGCGTGGCGGCGTCGAGGTCCGACCCGAACTGGGCGAACGCCTCCAGTTCACGATACTGCGCGAGATCGAGACGCAGCCGGCCGGCCACACCCTTCATCGCCTTGATCTGTGCATTCCCTCCGACGCGGGACACGGAGATCCCCGCGTTCACGGCGGGCCGCACTCCGGAATAGAACAGATTGCTCTCGAGAAAGATCTGACCGTCGGTGATCGAGATGACGTTCGTCGGGATGTAGGCGGATACGTCTCCGGCCTGTGTTTGAATAATCGGAAGCGCGGTCAGAGAGCCGCCGGGCACTTCGAGATCCGGGTGACCGGCGACCACGTCCGCATCGTCCGTCACCTTGGCCGCCCGCTCCAGCAGACGGCTATGCAGATAGAACACGTCCCCGGGATAGGCTTCGCGACCCGGAGGACGGCGCAGGACCAGGGAAATCTCACGGTATGCGTCAGCCTGCTTCGACAGGTCGTCATAGATGACCAGCGTGGCCCGGCCCTCTTTGTACATGAAGTACTCGGCCATGGCGCAGCCCGTGTACGGCGAGATGTACTGCAACGTGGCCGGGTCGGACGCGTTGGCCGCCACGACGATCGTGTAGTCCATCGCGCCTTCGGCTTCCAGCTTGGCTACGACGGAGGCGACGGTCGACGCCTTCTGTCCGATCGCCACGTACACGCAGACGACGTCGCCGCCGCGCTGATTGATGATCGTGTCGATCGCGATCGCCGTCTTCCCGGTCCTGCGGTCGCCGATGATCAGCTCGCGCTGGCCGCGACCGATCGGAATCATCGAGTCGATCGCTTTGATACCCGTCTGAAGGGGCTCCTTCACGGGCTGGCGATACACGATGCCGGGCGCCTTGCGATCGACGAGCATCGTCGCCGTCGCCTTGATCGCGCCCTTCCCGTCGCGCGGCTCGCCGAGCGGGCTGACGACGCGGCCCAGGAACTCGGGTCCGGCGGGCACTTCCAGCACGCGGCCGGTCCGCCTGACCGTGTCCCCTTCCTTGAGCTGCAAGTAGTCACCCAGCACCACCGCGCCGATGTTGTCTTCCTCGAGGTTCAGGGCCAGCGCCGTGACGGGTTCACCCGTCTCCGAGGACTCGACCTCGAGCATCTCGTTCGCCACGGCCGAGGACAGGCCCCAGATGCGGGCGACTCCGTCCTTGACCTCGAGGACCTCGCCGACTTCTTCGAGCTTCAGATCTTCTTCGAAATGCTCGATCTGCTCGAGGAGCGCCTTCTTCATCTCGCTGGCGCGGAGCGTAGCGTCTGACGTCGCCATTCTGTCTATCCCTACCGACTGGTTGTCGTATCAGGCCTGTTCAGGCCCCGTATTCCAAGAGATTCCGCCGCAGCATCTGTAGCCGCCGCCGCACGGATCCGTCGAGCACCTTGTCCTCCACGCGTACCACCATTCCGCCGATCAGCTTCGCATCGACCCTGAACTCCGCATCGACGTCGCGACCAAGCACGCCCGACAGGCGATCTTCGAGTTCCTTCCGGAACTTCGGCGCCGCCTCACCCGTGAGCGTGACCGATGCATGCACGCGACCGGTGCGCTCGTAGAGCAGGTCCCGGCACGCCGTCTCGATTTCGGGCAGCAGATTCTGTCGTCGCTTCTCCAGCACGATCAACAGAAACCTCACGAACAGATCCGGATAGCGCGCTCCGAACGTGCCCCGGAGCACCTTGCGCTTGTTCTCGTCCGACACCCGGGGCGTATCGAGGAATGCCTTGAACGGAACGGACGTCTTGTAGAGCTCCGCGACTTCAGAGAGCATCCCGAGCCACGAGGACTCGGCATCGTCCCGACCCGCCAGTTCCAGCATCGTGTCGGCGTAGGTACGCGCTACCGCCGTTCTGCTCATCCGAGTTCCGTCATGTAGTCACGGACCAGCTTCCGGTTGCCTTCGTCGTCGAGCTTCTCGTTGATCAGGCGTTCGGCCGCTGCGATCGACAGGTCAATCGCGTCGCGCCGCACCGTCGCCACCAGATCCTCGCGCTCGCGCGCCATTTCCTTGCGTGCCTTCTCCAGCAGCGCCTCGTGCTCCGTGCGAGCCTGCGCCAGGATTTCCTCGCGCAGACGCTCTCCGGCCTCCCGCCCTTCCTGGAGAATCCCCTTGGCCTCCAGTCGAGCCTCATCGAGTTGCCGCTGGTGTTCGTCGAGCAGACGGCGGGCCTCGTCGCGGTCGCTCTTCGCGCCTTCGATCGCGTTTTCAATGCTCGCCGTGCGGCTTTCGAGACCGCTGGCGATCGCCGGAAACGCCTTGCGCCACAGCACTAGGAGCGTCAGGCCGAACAAGATCCAGGTCCAGAACATCAGGCCGAAGTTCACCGAGAACACCGACGTCCCTTCCTCGGCAGCCAGCAGCGCTTCTGGCATCGCGAGTACGGCGAGCGTAATTCCTGTCAGCTGAATCGGTTTCATCACGATGGGAGATCCGCTACTTGATGAAGCCGGCAATCACCAGACCGAACAGTGCTGCACCCTCGATCAGGGCGGCGAGAATGATCGCGCCCGTCTGGATCTGAGCAGCAGCCTCGGGCTGGCGTGCCATGGCGTCCGCCATCTGGCCTCCGATTCGACCGATTCCGAGGCCGGCGCCGATCACGACCACGCCGGCGCCGATGATCGCGAGCCCCGCGCCGATGTCGCCGCTGCCTGTGGCCGCATCCTGTACCACCGCTAACAAGTTGAGCATTTCCAGCTCCTCCTTCGTTACTCGTTTTTGCGCCCTCGCGGGCGATGCATCCGGCCGCTAGTGCGCGTGCCGGATAAGTCCGATGAAAACCGCCGTCAGTACCGTGAAGATATAGGCCTGGAGAAGAGCCACGAAGATCTCCAGGAACATCACGAACAACCCCAGTGCCAGCGCCCCGACGATGCTTACGATTCCGGTCGCGCTGAGGCCGCCGTATGTGAGGATTAGACCGAGCAAGGCCAGAATCACGAAGTGGCCGGCCGTCATGTTCGCGAACAGCCGAACGGCAAGCGCGAACGGCTTGGCCCGCTTACCGATCAGTTCCACGGGGGTCATGATCACCAGCATTACAGCGCTCATCGCGGGGTTCAGGCCCTCGGGTACGTAGAAAATGGTCTTGAGGTACCCCCGTGGTCCAAGCGCTGCGAACCCGGCCGACTCCACGATGGCCAGTGACACGAGCGCGAGCGCCGCGGTCACCATGGTGTTCGAGGTTGCGGTGGCGCCGAACGGGATCAGTCCGAGCAGATTCGAAAACAGGATGAAGAAGAACAACGTCACCACGTACGGGACGAAACGCTCGCCTCCATGCCCGATGTTCGCGAGGGCCACTTCATCCCGAAGGTACACATAGAAGGTCTCGAAGAAGTTCAGGAATCCGCGGGGAGCTTCGTCCGACTGGCCCGGCCTCGAGAACCGGCGGGAGGCGGTCCAGACCGTGAGAATCGTCAGGAGAGTCGCGATCCACAGGAACACGGTGTGCTTGGTCGGCGACATGTCGATCTCGATCGCGCCGACGCGAATGGGCTCCCACTGCGGCAGGTGGATGACCCATCCGAAGAACTCGATCTCGTTCGAGTCGACGATGTGGTGCATCATCACCGCCGTACCCCACTCCTCGGCGTGCCCCTCATCCGCCGCGTGCTCGGTTTCCTGAGCGTGTCCGTCCGACACTTCCGGCTCCTCGGCATGCTCCTGCGCGAATCGCGATGCGGAGCCGGGAAACTCGGGGGAATAGGCGACGGCGTTGTTCGGCGCGTAGGCGCCGAGCAGCAGGATCGCCGCAACCAGGGGTTTGATCATACCGCCGTCTATCCTTCTATGATCGGATCTGCGCCGACGAGGCGGCCAGCCAGATCGCTTCCAGTATTACCAGTGCCGCGAGGGTCAGACCAAATACCAGGGCCACGACCCGCCCGACCAGGGCCTGCTCATACAGCACCCACATGAACAACAGAGCTGCCAGCCGCATCGCGATTCCCGACACCCAGACGCCGATGGCACTCGATCCGGCCGCCAGCCTGGCTGCCAGCATCCAGGTCGCCAGTCCCTGCGCGAGCCAGGCGATGATCAGGGCGATTGCCAGCTGAACGGGATCGGCTCCTGCGGAGGCGCCAGCCCACCACGCGCAGCCGCAAACAGCCGCTGCGGCGATGATGAAGGTAGCGCGTCGCACGTCCTTCTAGGCTCCCTGTTCGTCCTCGGCCTGCGCATCCCGCGAAGGCTTCGTGACCAGGTCGCGGTACATCCTGTAGAAGCCGCCGCCGAAGCCCAGAAACGTGCCCAGCAGTACGAATAACGGTTTCGTCCCCATCCTCGAATCCAGCTGAAGCCCCAGCCAGGCGAACAGTGCGATCGACAGGCCCAACGTGATCCCGTACCCGCCGTAGCGGCCGATCTGCGACGCCTGGCCGTCCGGCTCCTTCAAGGCTCCTCCCGGGGCTTGAACCGCGGCGATGATACCCGCTTGTGAAAAATTGCGCAAGCGGTTTCGCGCGGCCGGATACGGCCCCTATCCTTGACTCTTCGGCCCTCGCGCGCCAGCCTGCGGCTCGGGAACTTGGACCGTTGCGGGTGTACCCGTGTGTCAGGTGTCCGAGCGTGTGTAAGTGTGCGGTGAGTGGGGGCCGAAGGAGATCAATTGGAAGCGAATATCGCAAAGCGGGTGGCCGACGAGTCCGGCGACGTCGAGTTGTTGAAACGGATGCGAGAGGCCCGTGAGGCTCTCGAGTCGCAGATCGGACGTCGAATCATCGGTCAGAGCGATGTAATCGAGGGGCTGCTGATCACGCTGCTCGCGGGCGGGCACGCCCTGGTCGTGGGTGTTCCGGGTCTCGCCAAGACGACCTTGATCGCGACCCTCGCCGAGACGCTGCAGCTGCGGTTCAACCGCATCCAGTTTACGCCCGACCTGATGCCCTCAGACATCACGGGCACCGAAGTGCTCGAGGAAGATCACGAGACCGGACGTCGGGTGTTCCGGTTCGTGCACGGACCGATCTTCGCCAACGTGATCCTGGCCGATGAGATCAACCGGACTCCGCCGAAGACCCAGGCGGCCTTGTTGCAGGCGATGCAGGAAGGCGAAGTAACGGTCGGAAACGAGACGTTCAGGTTGCAGCCGCCATTCTTCGTGCTCGCCACCCAGAACCCGATCGAGCATGAGGGTACATATCCACTTCCGGAAGCGCAGCTGGATCGTTTCATGATGGAGTTGCGCATCGACTATCCGAACTTCGAGGAAGAGAAGACGATCGCCGCGCTGACCACGGGTGCGACCGTCGAGAAGATCGAGCCGGTGCTGAGCGCCGCGGATCTCACGGCCCTCCAGGGTCTCGTGCGGCGCATACCGGCACCGCCCTCCCTCGTCGAAGCCTCTGTCCGGCTGGCGCGCGCCACGCGACCGACGGATGAAGACGCTCCCGAGTTCATCCGACGGATGGTGGCATGGGGAGCAGGGCCAAGAGCGTCGCAGTACCTGGTGCTCGGTGCCAAGGCCAGGGCCGCACTGGATGGCCGACCCATACCCGACCTCGACGACGTACGGGCGGTCGCACCTGACGTGTTGCGACACCGCGTCGTGCCCGGTTTCGAGGCCGAGGCGTCCGGCCGTTCGGCGGACGACCTGATCGACGAACTCGTCCAAGCCATCCTCGTCTGATCCCTTCTAACGGAGTGTCCCGGCGCGTCCAATGACCGCCACACTGGTTGTTCTGGCCATACTGATTCTCGCGTCCGGGTTCTTCTCGGGTGGGGAGATCGCGCTGTTCTCCATCTCGCGAGCGCGGGCACGGGGCCTCCACGAACAGGGCCGGCGTGGCGCCGGCGCGCTGGTGACGCTCAAGGCCAACCCGGAGCGCCTGCTGGTCACGCTGCTGATCGGAAACAACGTCGCCAACATCGGAGCGGCCAGCGTGGCGACCTACTCGGCCACACTGGCTTTCGGCTCCGCCGGCGTCGGGATCGCTACCGGAGCGATGACCCTCCTCGTGCTGTTCTTCGGCGAAATCGTGCCCAAGAGCTTCGCCGCGCGGAACGCCGAGTCGTTCGCGTTGCTCATCTCACCGCTCGTCTTGCTGTTGGGGCGGCTGCTGGCCCCCCTCTCCACTCCGTTCGTTGCGCTTACCAGAGTCATCGTTCCCCAGAACACAGTCCTGCCGAGCGTCACGGAGGCCGAGATTCGCAGCCTGACGGAAATCGGACACCGGGGAGGCGCGATCGAGGAACACGAGCGGGAACTCATCGAGGGAGCCTTTCTGCTCGACTCGACTCGCGCCTGGCAGGTCATGACGCCACGCGTGGACGTCCGGGCCTGGGCCGATTCGACGACGCTCAGTGAAATCGCCGATCAGCTCGCCTCCGTCCCGTATAGCCGGATCCCGATTCACGGGGGTTCACTCGACGACGTTACCGGCGTCGTCTACGTACGCGACGCCTACCAGGCGCTCGCGGAGGGACGAGGCGACTCGCGTCTGGTGGACCTCGCGCGGCCTCCATTCTTCGTGCCGGCAACGATCTCGCTGGTTCAATTACTCGGCGAGTTCCGGGCCCGTCGGGTACACATGGGGATCGTGATCGACGAGCACGGAGGGACCGACGGGCTCGTCAGCCTCGAAGACATCCTCGAGGAACTCGTGGGAGAGATCGACGACGAGCGGGATCGGCCAACCGAGCCGATCCGGCGTGTCGGGCGCGACGAGATCGTCGCCGACGCAGCCGCCGAGTTGAAAGACGTAAACCAGGCGTTCGGCACCGACCTGCCGTTGCAGGAACATCGGTCGCTCAATGGTCTGCTGCTGGAGTCGTTCGGGCGCGTGCCTGACGTGGGGGAAACGGTCGAGATCGACGGGGTCGCCATCGAGGTCATGGCGGCAGAGGAAACGCAGGTTCTGAGGGTGCGGTTGAAGCGTAAGTCTGAGGCGGACAGGTCAGTCGACGGCTGACCGTTTTCGTCAGTCGATGAACATCCCGGCGTACCAGTCCACCAGCGCATCTCCCAGTAGAAACGCCGTGGCCGCCCCCAGGGCCAGGAAGACGCCGAAAGGAACCTCCCGGTCCGTACGCAGGCTCACCGGCGCGAACACGATCGTTCCGACCAGCGCTCCCAGGAATATCGTCAGCATGGCGCCCGATGGACCCAGAAACGCACCCACCATGGCCATCATCTTCATGTCTCCCCCGCCCATCGCAGGCTTCTTGAACGCCCATTCGCCGAGAACGCCCACCAGAAGCAGGACGCTGAATCCGGCTGCAGCACCGAGCACCGAGGCCAGCGGCGTGGGTTCACCGGGCAGCAGGGAGAGGGCCAATCCGGCAGCGAGACCACCCAGGCTCAGGGGATCCGGGATCAGGTAGTGCCGCGCATCGATGAGTGCGATCGTCAACGCCAGGCTGAGCAGTATTGCACCCGACAGACCATGCCACGACGGCCCGTACAGCCAGGCCGCGCCGAGCCAGATCATTGCGCCCGCGGCCTCGACCAACGGGTATTCGACGGAAATCGCAGAACGGCAGCTCCGGCATCGACCACGAAGGACCAACCAGCTCACTATCGGGATGTTGTCAAACCAGGCAATCCGGGCGCTGCAGCTCGGGCAGCGGGAGCGTGGACGAACCGGACTCTCGCCCCGGGGAAGCCGGGATACGAGAACGTTCATGAACGATCCGATGGCGGCGCCTATGACCGTCGCGTACACGAGGAACACCGGCTGTAGGTCCGTCGGCACATCAGCCTCCGAACATTCGGTCCATGAGTATTGCACCAGCGATAGCCACGTTCAGCGAATCCGTTCCCGCCAGCAATGGTACGCCTACGACTCCGGTCGCAGCGTCCAGTACCTCGGCCGAGACTCCTGCGCCCTCGTTGCCGAGCACCAGGGCCACGCCACTCGGTGCCAGATCCCGGCGTGCGGGCTCACCGTTCGCATCGGAAGCCAGCAGGGCCGCTCCCTGGTCGCGGCACCAATCAACGAGAGCCGAAACCGTGGTTTCGAATACCGGTAGACGAAAACTCGAACCTGTCGCCGCCCTCACTGTCTTTGGGTTCCACGCATCGGCAGTTCCAGGCAGGAGCGCTACCCCACCGGCCCCCAGAGCCTCGGCCGCTCGGATCAGCGTGCCGACATTGCCGGGATCCTGGACGGCGTCGAGGACCGCCAACCGGGGAGTTCTCACGTCCGCCAGGGACCAGGAAGGAATCTCCGCGACGGCGAGCAGCCCCTGGGGTGTTACCGTGCCGGCGAATTCCGCCAGCTCGGCGCCCGAGACCTGTTCGACGGACACTTCGGCACTCCGGAGCGCCTCGACGGCCGACGCTACGGCTGGATCGGCGGAGGCGGCTTTCGTATATAGCGCCTGGTGCACACGAATGTTCGTGCGCAACAGGTCTGCGACCACGCGCGGCCCTTCTGCGAGAAACATCCGGTGTTCGCTGCGTCCCTTGCGACGGTGCAGCGCCCGAAGGCGCTTCGCCTCAGCGATGCTAGGCACGGATCGATGAACGGGCGACAGTATGATGAAGCAAGCCAGACAGCGGCCTGTGGCACTCACGATCGCCGGCAGCGACTCGGGAGGGGGCGCGGGAATCCAGGCGGACCTCAAGACGTTTCACGAATTCGGCGTTTTCGGAACCTCCGCCGTGACCGCCGTGACCGCGCAGAATACGCTCGAAGTTCGATCCGTCGGCGTCATCGAGGCCGAACTCGTGACGGCCCAGATCGCTGCGGTGGCGGATGACCTTGCTCCGGCGGCCTGCAAGTCCGGCATGCTGGCTGACACCCACACCATCGAGGCGGTGGCGCACGGCCTCCAATCCGCCCACATCCCGCACTACGTGCTCGACCCGGTAATGGTCTCGGCCAGCGGCAGTCCTCTGCTTGCTCCCGCTGCAGTCGGCTCTCTCACCGACCGTCTGATTCCACTCGCTGACCTGGTCACGCCGAACCTCGACGAGGCCGGCATTCTCGTTGGCTTTGAAGTCCGGGACCCGGATGAGATGCAGCGGGCCGCGGAGTCCATTCTGACGATGGGCTGCCGGGCCGTCTTGATCAAAGGCGGGCACCTGGAGTCCGACCACGTGGAGGATCTCCTGGTCACGCCCGATCGCTCGCGCGTCTGGCGAGTTCCCAAGCACCCGGTCGGCAACGCGCATGGTACGGGTTGCACGTTGTCGGCGGCGATCACCGCCGGCCTCGCGCTCGGGATGGAGCTCGAGGATGCGGTTGATGCCGGCCTTTCGTATACGCGACGCGCGATCGAGACGGCGCCACGGCTGGGGAGTGGCAGCAGGCCTCTCAACCATTGGGCTCGCGACTGAGCCGCTGTGCGACCCGGGCCAGGGCGCCGAGCACGAGGGATTGAAACGTCTCGGCGATTCGGTCCGTCGTCTCGATGACCTCGATATGGGACAGCGGCATCGGGCTGATCCCGGCCCCGTAATTCGTCATACAGCTCACGCCGAAGCACCGCACGCCCATCGCCCGGGCCGTGATGACCTCCGGCACGGTGGACATGCCGACGGCGTCCGCCCCGAGCCGCGCCGCCATGCGAACCTCCGCCGGTGTCTCGAAGCTCGGACCGAGGTTCGCCGCGTACACACCCTCGCGCAGCTCCACGCGCTGCTCGATCGCGGCTGCCCTCACGTCATCGCATAACCCGGCGTCATACGGCCGCTCCAGGTCGGGCCTCGGCAGCTCTTCATCCAGTCCTTCACCGCTGAGCGGGTCCCGTCCCATGAGGTTGAGGTGATCCACGATCAGCATCAGATCGCCGGGAGCGAACGTTCTGTTGACGGCGCCGGCGGCGTTGCTCACGAACAGAGCCTTGATGCCGAGGCGCGCCATCGCCCGGACTGGCAGCGCAGCGTGGTGTGCGGCGTGCCCTTCGTACAGGTGGGCACGACCGCGTAGAGCGGCGCACGGGACGCCGTTGAGGAGACCGGTCCGAAGTACACCGGCGTGCCCCTCGACACCCGCCGAGGGAAACCCCGGGATGTCGGCGAACGGAATTGCCGTTCCCCCTTCGAACCGATCCCCCAGGCCACCGAGCCCGGAGCCCAGGATGAGGCCGACGACCGGTCGAAAACCATCCGTGAGCCGCTCGATCTCGCGGGCCGCCGTCTCCGACGCGGGGGAGGTCAGGCCAACACTCCCGCCAGCGACGCGGTCATCCAGGTCGCCACCGTTCCACCGAGCATGGCCCGCAGGCCGAGCTTCGACAGGTCATGCCGCCGCTCGGGGGCGATGCCTCCGATGCCGCCGATCTGGATCGCGATCGAGGAGAAGTTCGCGAATCCGGTCAGGGCGTATGTCGCTATGATGACGGATTTGGGTGACAGGTTGCCGCCTCCGGACAGGATGTCCGACAGCATCTGGAACGCCACGAATTCGTTCGCCACCATCTTGACGCCGAACAGGCTGCCGATCTGCGAGATGTCCTGGGTGGGCACGCCGATCAGCCAGGCTACGGGTGCGAACACCCAGCCGAGGATCCGCTCCAGCGTAATGCCTTCGACGCCGAACAGACCGAGCCCCCAACCGAGCAGTCCATTGAACAGGGCGATCAGGGCGAGGAACGCGATCAGCGCCGCGCCCACGTTGAGGGCGAGACGCAGGCCGTCCGTGGCACCCCCGGCCGCCGCATCGATGACGTTCACGCTTTCCTGTTCGATATCGAAGTCCAGGGAATCGCGGGTCTCCGGCTCCTCGACTTCGGGGAACAGCATCTTGCTCACCACGATTCCGGCGGGCGCCGCCATGATGCTGGCCGCCAGCAGGTGACCGGCGATCTGAGGAAACCAGGTGGCGAGCATCGCGACATAGGCTGCCATTACGCCCCCGGCGACCGTGGCGAATCCGCCGGTCATCACCGTGTTAAGCTCGGACATCGTCATCTTCTGAACGAACGGTTTGATCAGCAGCGGAGCCTCAGTCTGGCCCACGAAGATGTTGCCCGCGGCAGACGTCGTTTCGGCGCCGCTCGTCTTCAGCGTGCGTTGCATGAGCCACGCTACGCCCCGCACGATCCACTGCATGATCCCGAGGTAGTAGAGGATCGTCATCAGAGACGAGAAGAAGATGATCGTCGGCAGGACGCTGAACGCGAAGTTCGCCGCCATGTCCACGGTGCCCCCGGCGCCACCGTCCACGGGTACCACGCGATCGACCAGCGAGCCAAACACGAAGCGGGCACCGG
>JARFPW010000214.1 GCA_029288095.1 Gemmatimonadota bacterium | reverse complement strand
TCTTCACTGATGATGAACCCCGAGCCACTACCGCGGACGCGCTGCGGTGGGCGCTGCTGAAAGAAGTCCTCGAACGCCGGGGGAAGGGCTCGGCCGTTCCGCTCGTGCTCGGGGATACTCCGCTCGACGAAGATCGTGACCACGGCGGGCGTGACCCGCTCGGCGATGTCCGAGAAGCCGGCTGCGGGCAGGACGTCACCCTGAACCGGAACGGGAGCCGCGACGTGGACGTTCAGCGGCGGATTGTCCGCCACTCGCGCCAGGCCTGGCGGCGTAAGGTCCAGTCGTCCGGCTATTCCGAGCCCCACCGCGAAGGCCACTGCAGCGGTCAGCATCAGATTCAATTTGGTTCGCAACGCGTCGTTCATCGTTCTCCCGTCGCTTCTCTTGATGTCCTGCGGCGCCCGCCGGCGCACCGCTCCCTGTCGCTCTCTCTAGTATGGCTTCGGAGCTCGTTCGGTTCCACCCGCCCCGCGCTCGCGCATCCCGTCCCCCACAGCTCCACAGTGAGACACGGAGGGGCAAGCTCGGGTTGCCCGGCGCGCGACGCCCGGCAACGGATGAGAAAACGGCGTCCCCGGGGGACGCCGTCTCCTCATCCTCGCTCATTTGAAGACGACTACTTGTCCTCTGCTTCGTCCACGATCTCGTAGTCGGCCTCGACGACTTCCTCGTCGCCTTCGGCAGCGGGCTCCGCAGCCTCCTCGAAATCGGGGGTCGGCTCCGTAGACTGGTCGCCCATCCCGGCCTTCGAGTAGATCTGTTGCGCCAGCTCCTGCACCGCCTGTTGGATCTCCTCCGCGGCCGCGCTGATCTCGTCAGTGTCGTCCTGCTTGAGCGCCTGTCTGCCGCGTTCGAGCTTGGCCTCGACGTCGGCCTTGCCTTCCTCCTCCACCGAGTCCTTCCAGTCTTCCAGGTTCTTCTCGGTCTGGTAGATCAGGGAGTCGAGACGGTTGCGAGCCTCGGCCTTGTCGCGCCTCCCCTTGTCCTCGGACGCGTGCACTTCTGCGTCCTGCACCATCTTATCGATCTCGGCGTCCGAGAGGCCCGAGGATGCCTCGATCCGGATCTTCTGCTCCTTACCGGTGGCCCGATCCTTTGCGCTGACGTGCAGGATCCCATTGGCTTCGATGTCGAAGGTCACCTCGACCTGCGGCACGCCGCGCGGTGCCGGCGGAATACCGGTCAATTGAAACCGGCCGATCGTCTTGTTGTCCAGCGCCATCTGCCGCTCGCCCTGAAGGACGTGGATGTCCACCGTGGGCTGGCTGTCCTCAGCCGTCGAGAAGATCTCGCTCGTCTTGGTCGGAATCGTCGTGTTCCGGCTGATCAGGGTCGTCATCACCCCACCGAGCGTCTCGATCCCGAGCGACAGCGGCGTGACGTCCAGCAGGAGGACATCCGTGACGTCTCCGGCCAGCACACCACCCTGGATCGCGGCTCCGATTCCCACGACCTCGTCAGGGTTCACTCCCTTGTGCGGCTCTTTGTGGAAGAACTCGCGCACCGTGTCCTGGATCTTGGGAATTCGGGTGGATCCGCCTACGAGGATCACCTCATCGATGTCCGCCGGATCGAGTCCGGCGTCCGTCAGCGCCTTCTGCATTGGCTCCCTCGTGCGCTCGATCAGGTCGTCCACGAGCTGCTCGAACTTCGACCGCGAGAGCGACAGATTCAGGTGCTTGGGTCCGCTCTGGTCCGCCGTGATGAAAGGCAGGTTGATGTCCGTCTGCGTCGTGCTGGACAGCTCGCACTTCGCCTTCTCCGCGGCTTCCTTGAGTCGCTGCAGGGCCATCGGGTCCTGGGACAAATCTATCCCCTGGTCCTTCTTGAACTCCTTGACCAGCCAGTCGATGACCCGTTGATCGAAGTCGTCGCCCCCGAGGTGGGTGTCGCCGTTGGTCGCCTTGACTTCGAACACGCCGTCCCCGAGCTCGAGGACCGAGATGTCGTACGTGCCCCCGCCGAGGTCGAACACGGCGATCTTTTCCTCGGTCTTCTTGTCGAGTCCGTATGCCAGCGCCGCCGCAGTGGGCTCGTTGATGATCCGCAGAACCTCGAGCCCCGCGACTTTCCCCGAGTCCTTCGTGGCCTGACGCTGCGCGTCGTTGAAGTAAGCCGGGACGGTGATCACGGCCTGCGTGACCTCGGTGCCGAGATAGTCCTCCGCCGTCTGCTTCATCTTCTGCAGAATCATGGCCGAGATCTCGGGCGGGGTGAACGTGGCGTCCGCGTTCGGGACCTTGACCTGCACGCGGTCCTGTGAATCGCACTCGATCTCGTACGGTACGAGCTTGCGCTCCGACTCCACCTCGGAGCACTTCCGGCCCATGAACCGCTTGATCGAGAAGATCGTGTTGCTCGGGTTCGTGACCGCCTGCCGCTTGGCGACCTGCCCCACGAGGCGCTCGTTGTCCTTGGTGTAGGCCACGACCGACGGCGTCGTGCGGGTCCCCTCGGCGTTCGGGATCACCACCGGATCGCCGCCCTCCATCACCGAGACCACGGAGTTCGTCGTGCCCAGGTCGATTCCTATGACTTTGCCCATTTCGTTTCCTTTCCGGTCTTGTCAGACGACGGCCCCCGGCCGCGAATCGCGCCGGCCACCGCTGCCCCGGTCCACTCTGGAACCGGTGTTTTCGCTTTCGCGCCCCGACCAGTGCAAGCGATGTGCCGCGCTCAGGGGGTCGAAAACCCCTGATTTCAGCTATTTCCCCGACATTCTGACACCGTGGGCCGGATCGGGTGCCAGAACGGCAGTTGCGGGTGGCATGCCAGGATGGCGGATCGTGCGCCGAGCCCTTCCGAATCACGTTGCGCGAGCAGATCCGCCAGCCTACCC
>JARFPW010000321.1 GCA_029288095.1 Gemmatimonadota bacterium | reverse complement strand
ACGATGGCCTTCAGCCGCTCCTCGAACTGTCCGCGGTACTTGGTCCCCGCGATCACGGCGGCCATGTCGAGGGCGAGCACCCTGTGGTCTTTGAGGCTGTCCGGCACGTCGGCCCGCTCGATCTTCTGCGCGAGCCCTTCGACGATCGCCGTCTTGCCCACGCCGGGCTCTCCGATAAGAACAGGGTTGTTCTTCTTCCGCCTCGACAGGACCTCCATCACCCGCTCGATTTCGGCCGCCCGGCCGATGGTCGGGTCCAGGCGACCCTCCCGGGCGAGGTCCGTGAGATCGCGGCAGAAGTGGTCCAGGGCCGGCGTTTTGGACTTGGAGTCCGACTTGGAGGCGCCCGGAGGCGCGTCGCCCGGGCTTTCCGGGGACGGCATGTCCGTGCCAAGCAGCTTCAACATTTCGGCCCGCGCCTCTTCCAGGCCGATCCCGAGCTGGCCGAGTACCTTGGCCGCAAGCCCTTTCTCTTCGCGAAGCAAGCCGAGCAGAAGATGCTCGGTGCCGACATAACTGTGGTTCAGCTCCCGCGCTTCGGCCATCGCATATTCGAGGACCTTCTTGGCGCGCGTCGTATATGGAAGCTCACCGATCGGGGTGCTCGATTTGCCGGGTCGAATGTTGTCCTCGACGAGGCGCAGCAGGTCGTCGAGGTCGGCTGCCAGATTCCGCAGCACCTCTGCCGCTACGCCGTCTCCCTCTCGGATCAGCCCGAGCAGAATGTGTTCGGTTCCCACGTAGTCGTGCTGAAGACGGACCGCTTCCTCGCGAGCCATCGCCAGCACTTTCCGGACACGATCCGTGAAGTTGTAGTTCATCCAGACCTCAGTGCGGCCGGAGCCGCCGGGTTCTTATCGAGCGTGCGGCGGGACACTCTCCGCCGAATCATTCCTCGTCAGCCTCGAGCCGGGTACGGACGTAGGCGGAACGGGCCGCGTCCGCCTCTGATTCGCCGAGAGATCCCCCGGCCGCGTACGCCAGGTGGCCGGCCTGCCCGAAAATCAGAATCTCGTTGAGCGTCTGTACCCTGGGCATTTTGAGAAGTTTCAGCGACAACCCAAGTCGCACGGCCGACGACAGATTCATCATCTCTTCAGTCGACAGGCTGTGCGCGTGTCGCAGAATTCCGTAAGCCCTCCAGACTTTGTCTTCCAACACACTGGGCGCTTCCCGCAACATCACTGCACGGGCGCTCCGTTCGTAGTCAATCACCTTGGCGACGACGCGCGTCAGGTGTCCGACCAACTCCTCTTCCTGCTTGCCGAGCGTCGTCTGATTCGAGATCTGGAACAGATTACCCACAACCTCGGAGCCCTCTCCATAGAGTCCCCGATAAGTCAGGCCCACCTGACCGATCCCCTCGAGAACCTTGCGGATTTCCTTCGTGAGCACCAGACCCGGCAAATGAACGAGCACCGAGGCCCGAAGACCGGTTCCGACGTTGGTCGGACACGCCGTCAGAAAACCGTACTCGTGATGGAAGGCGAAGGCCAGCAACTCGCCCATGCGCTCATCGAGTCGATCGACTGTCCGCCAGGTCTCTTCCGGGTCGAAGCCACCTGTGATGGACTGAATTCTGAGGTGGTCCTCCTCATTCACCATCACGCCGATCGAATCGTCAGACCACAGCGCGAGCGCCGCGTGCGACTGGTCTCCGCGCCCAGGGCCGACCAGCTCACGACTCGCGATCCTCCGCTCCGTGAGCAAGTCACGCTGGCGCTCATCCAGGTCATCGATCTCCCAGACATCGATGTCAGGCGTCGTCGTGATGGAACCGAGGGCGCTGCGCACTGTCTCCAGGACGCGCGCGCGATCCTCTTCCGACGCTCTGAGGGGGAACGGATATCCCTGGAGGTTCCTCGCGAGACGCACCCGTGTAGACACCACGATCTCGGAATCGACGCCGTCACCGTGGGCCCAACCCAGCCCCTGTGACGTGAGTTCGCCACCCCGGCGGATCATTCGGCGCTCTCCGCTTCATGGATGCGGTCACGCAACTCGGCCGCCAGTTCGAAGTCCTCGGTCTCGACAGCACGTTTCAGCCGTCGCCGCATGGCGGACAACCTGGCGATCTCGTCGCCCGCTTCCGAGCCGGCGCTCATGTAGAGCTTACCGACATGCTGGGGAGAGCCGTGCAGCCGCCTCAGGAGCCCCCGTAGCTGGGGTTCGAAATGGGCATAGCATTGGGGGCACCCGAGGCGACCTGTCTGCCGGAATTCGCCCTCCGTGATGCCGCAGTAGGGACAGGGCTCGCTCAGGACGCCCGTGCCCGGCGGCTCTGGTCCCAGCTGGGCGAGAAAGTCGGCTAACGGTGCTGGTGGTGTGGTCGGTGCGCCGCGCTCCGCTGCACACTCGCTGCAGAGATCCAGAGTGAGCATCTCTCCATCAATGATCGTGGTCACCTGGAGCTTCGCGTCCCGTTGACCGCAGTCCTGACACTCCATGGCACTCAGTCTTCGCGAGGGTCTGTAAGAACAGACGGATCTACCGGGCGCAACACGCCACCTCTCAGGTCGAGAATCCGGTCCGTCTGTCGAGCAAGCGACGGATTGTGAGTCACTACGACAAGCGCTGTCCCATGGTCGCGCACGAGCTCGAACAGCACCTCGTGAAGTCGCTCACTCGTCTCGATGTCCAGGTTACCCGAGGGCTCATCGGCCAGCAAGACAGGTGGTTCCAGCGCCAGGGCCCTGGCGACCGCGACTCGTTGTTGCTCCCCTCCGGACAGCTTGGCGGATCTGTGGCCGAGTCGCTCGCTCAATCCGACCTGGTCCAGCAGCTCAAGGCCTCGCGCCCGGGCGGCCTTTGTCTCCTTACCGGCGATCAACAGGGGCATCATCACGTTCTCGAGGGCAGTGAAGTCGCGAAGAAGATGATGGAATTGAAACACGAAGCCCACGAACCGGTTTCGCAACTCACCGAGCTCCGGGTCGCCGAGCGACGCCAGGTCGTGGCCTGCCAGCGCTATCTGGCCGGCGGTAGGCCGGTCGAGACCACCCAGCAGGTGGAGCAGAGTCGACTTCCCCGCTCCGCTCGGGCCGATGACGGAAATCGTCTCGCCGGGCCTGACGGTGAGATCGACGCCGCGGAGTACATGAATGGCCTGTCCCGTAGCGCCGAGAAAAGTCCGTTCCAGGCCCTGCGCAACGATGGGCGGCACGTCCCGCAGATCAGTCATGCCGAATCGCCTCTACGGGCGTGTAGCTCGCCGCCTGCCGAGCCGGGTATAGCGTGGCCAGCAGGGCGATCGCCAGAGAGGCCGCGATGATCACGCCAACGTCGAGAGGATCAATGCTGATGGGGAGGCGATCGATGAAGTAAACGTCGCCGGGAAGAGTGATGAACTCGTACCTGTCGAGCGCCCACCCGGCGGCTAGACCGGCAAGGGTACCGAGGCTCGTTCCCACCAACCCGATGACGATTCCCTGCAGCATGAAGATCCGGGTGACATCCCTGGATCCGAGTCCCATCGCCCGCAGGATGCCGATCTCCCTGACCTTGTCGTGAACCACCATGATCAGCGTGGACACGATGTTGAAGGAGGCGACGAGCACGATGAGCAGGAGGATGATACCCATCGCGAACTTCTCGAGCTTGAGCGCCGAGAACAGGCTGGCGTTCTGCCGTTGCCAGTCTTCGACTCGGTAACCGAATCCCAGGTCCTGGCTGATCCGCTCGGCGACTTCCCCTGAGTGCCATGGGTCTTCGACGTTGAACTCGACACCCGTGACCGTGCCCTCCATCCGGAGCAGTGCCTGGGCGGCTTCGAGGTCCACGTAGGAGAACTTGGTGTCGTACTGGTAGAGCCCTGTCTCAAAGATGCCGGTGACTTCGAACAGCCTCATCTGGGGCTGAATCCCGGTGGGTGTAAGCTCGGCGCCCTGAAACGCGACAACCGTGACCGGCTCCCCCGGAAACAGACCCAGGCGGTCCGCCAGGCTGACGCCGAGCACAATACCCGGACGGCCCGACTCCGTCTCGCCGAACGGCATACGCCCGGAGATCAGATGTTCGTCGATCTCCGTAACCGCCAGGGAAGCCGCGTCCGCCGACAGCCCCCGCAGAACGGCACCCTCTCCATAGGATCCGCCCGGCGGATTGAGTCCCACTTCCGTGTACACAAACGGCGCGGCAGCGACTACGTCGGGGTCACCTCCGACCGCGTTCAACACCGAGCGCCAGGCCTCCATCCGCCCGACCTCACTCCGCTCGAGCACGATCCCATGCGCGTTGGCGCCGAGGATCTTCTCGCGCAGATCAGTCTGCAGACCGGACATGACTCCAATGACCACGATGAGTGCCATCACTCCCACGGCCACTCCACCGATCGCGATGAGCGTGATCAGCGAGAGGAACCCCCGGCCGCGCCTGCTGGACAGGTACCGGCGGGCTATCCGCCAATGAAGAGAGCGGCGCGTACCGTCTGGCCCGGATTTACTCATTCACATCACGAAGCACGGGATACAGGAGGACGTCCCGTATTGCCGATTGGCCCGTGAGTAGCATCACCAGGCGATCGATACCGATTCCGAGACCTCCAGTCGGAGGCAAGCCGTACTCGAGTGCACGAACGTAATCGACATCCAGAGCCTGGGCTTCGAGGTTACCCTCCTGCCGGGCCCGAGCCTGAGCTGTGAACCTGTCCCACTGGTCGATCGGGTCGTTGAGTTCGCTGAAAGCATTGACCAACTCGGTTCCGCCCACGATGACCTCGAAGCGTTCCGCCAGTTCCGGCGCGCCTCGCTTCGGTTTCGCGAGGGGACTCATCTCGATCGGATAGTCGAACACGATCGTCGGGTTCACCAGGTTGGGCTCGACGCGGCTCGAGAACAGTTCGTCCAGCAAGCTGCTCCGGTCCATCTCCTGGAGGCCCTCGAGACCCTCGGGAAGCGCGTGGCGCAGCTCCTCGACAGTAGCGGTCTCCGGCGCCACGTCAGCGAACTTCCGGATTGCATCGTGGAAGGTGATCCGCTCCCATGGCGTAGACAGGTCTATCGACTGGCCGTTCCACTCGATCGTGGTCCCGGTCAGCACGGCGGCAGCGGCTGCACTCACGAGCTGTTCCGCCGTGGCCATCATGTCCTCGTAATCCGCGTACGCGCGGTATAGCTCGAGCATCGAGAACTCGGGATTGTGCGTGCGATCCAGGCCCTCGTTCCGGAACACCTTCCCGACCTCGTATACGCGATCCAGATTCCCGACGATCAGACGCTTCAGATACAGTTCGTCGGCGATGCGCAGGTACATCGTCTGGTCCAGAGTGTTGTGGTGCGTCGTGAACGGTCGAGCGAAGGCCCCTCCGTACAGCGGCTGCAGAACCGGGGTTTCGACCTCGAGATATCCCTGATCGTCGAGCAGTCCGCGGAGTGCCTGGATGATCCGGGCACGAGCTACGAATACCTCCCGGACATCCGGGTGGACGGCAAGGTCCGCGTATCGTTGCCGATATCGCATTGCCACGTCGGCGAACCCGCTGTGAACGACTTCCGACCCGTCCTCCAGAACCTCAGTCTTGCCGAGAGGTAGGGGCCGAAGCGTTTTGCTGAGCAGGGTCAAGCGTTCCACCTGGACGGTGATCTCTCCCGTCCGCGTCCGGAACAGCGGGCCCTCGACACCAACCCAGTCCCCGAGGTCGAGAAGTTCCAGGACACGCCACTCGGCCTCGTCCATGCGGTCGCGCTTGCAGTAGATCTGCAACCGGCCCGAGTGATCTCCAAGATGCGCGAAGGCACTCTTCCCCATGTCGCGAAATGACAGCAGGCGCCCTGCCACGCGGACGCCCACCGACGCCTGCTCGTCATGGGCGTCGTGCGCCTGCGCCAGCGAGTGCGACGGGTCGAACGAGTAGGCGTAAGGCTCTACACCCAGTTCGCGCAGCGCTGAGAGCTTCGCATATCGGTCCCGGATCGGCTTCGGACGGTCTTCCGAAGCGTACCAGTCTCGGATCGGGAGACCGTCTCGCAGCCCGTGATCCGAAGTGCTCACGCCTGTCCCCCTCCCTTTTGTCTCAGGAATCCCTCGATGAACGGATCCAGGCCACCATCCAGCACGCCGCCGGCGTTGCCCACTTCCACGTCCGTGCGGTGATCCTTCACCATGGTATAGGGCTGAAGCACATACGAGCGAATCTGGTTGCCCCACGCGATGTCGGACTTCGTGTCCTCGAGTTTCTGGCGCTCGGCGTCCTGCTCATCCAGCGCCCGTTGATACAGCGCCGCCTTGAGCATCTTCATCGCCTTCGCCTTGTTCTTGTGCTGGCTCCTCTCCTGCTGACAGGCCACGACGATGCCGGTCGGCTCGTGCGTGATCCTGACGGCCGAGTCCGTCTTGTTCACGTGCTGTCCCCCCGCGCCTGAAGCGCGGTACGTGTCGATCCGCAGGTCGGACTCATCGATCTCGATCTCGATGTCGGCATCAACCACCGGGTAGACGAACACGGACGCGAAGGACGTGTGCCGTCGGCCCTGGGCATCGAAGGGAGAGATACGGACGAGCCGGTGAATCCCGTTCTCAGCGCCAAGATAGCCGTAGGCGTTTTCACCCCTGATCTCGAGGCTCGCGGACTTCAAGCCTGCTTCCTCGCCCGCCTGTGCTTCCAGCACCTCGACCTTCCAGCCTCGCTTCTCCGCGTAGCGCGTGTACATGCGGACCAGCATCTCCGCCCAATCCTGAGATTCTGTCCCGCCTGCGCCCGGGTGGACCGTGAGGAGTGCATCGCGGTGCGTATCGGGACCGCGAAGCATGTTGCGGAGTTCGAGTTCGTCGAGATCTCGGCCTATCGCAGCCGTCTCGCCTGAAAACTCGGATGCTAGATCCTCGTCGTCGGCGTCCGCAAGCAGTTCGCTGAGCTCTTCGAGTTCCTCGATGCGCGCGAGCAGCGCAGACCAGGGTTCCGTCCACGCCTTGAACTGGCGGGACCGGTCTATGACCTGGCGCGCCTCGTCCTGGCGGTCCCAGAAACCGGGCTGCGCCATCCGGTCTTCGAGCGATGCCAGGGCTTCCAACTTGGCATCGATGTCAAAGAAACCCCCGAAGTTCTTCGAGGCGCCGCGCATGCTGACGCAATTGCTCGAGGCTTGCTTCGGATACCGGCATGTGCGCTCCGCGGGATTGGAAGAAAAGCGGGCCCTCCACCCATTGCGGAGGACCCATG
>JARFPW010000124.1 GCA_029288095.1 Gemmatimonadota bacterium | reverse complement strand
CGGCGAACGTGGCCCTCTGCAGCTTATTCCGGAATCGATACGAGTGGGACAGTGCCGAAGCCGCCTATCTCAGGGCGCTGGCTTCCGACCCTGACAACCCGGAAGCCCACCAGCAGTACGGTACCATGCTACTGATGACAGGCCGGATTCGTGAAGGCAAGAGGGCAACGCACCGTGCCTCGGTGCTCGATCGGGTTCCGGTTCGCATTACCTGGCAGGCGGCGGGTCACATCTACGACGGTGACACGGAGCAGGCGACCCAGATATTGTTGCAGGGCCTGGCGGACCATCCAGCGTCCCCCGTCGCCATCGGGTTTTCACTCAACCGGGAGTACCTGGCAACCGGACAGTTCGAGGCCTACGCGGCTCGCCTGGAGGCAACCGACGATGAGCGAGCATCCGTAGCTGCCGCTCTCCATGCGGGAGACCACGAAGTCCTTACTGCCCGCCTGCTTCAGCGACCGAGTGTGTGGATGGCACTGGGCCAGCCGGACAGCGCCCTGTCCCGAGTCGCACCGCTGCTCCAGGACCCCAGTGTAACGCCTTCCTGGATCTGGCATCCGAGCCTCGATCCGATCCGGGGCGAGCCTGAGGTGCAGGAGATCCTCCGCCAGATGAACCTCGAGGGCCGCACACCCGACAGGACGCCGCGATGAAATCGTACCAGGAGTTCTTTGCGGAGCTGAAGCGGCGCCACGTTTTCAGGGTGGCCGCGGTCTACGGCATCGTGTCGTTCGGCCTCATCCAGTTCGCGGAACCGCTGGCGCAGGCGCTTCTCTTGCCGGATGTGTTCCTGACCTACGTGGCCGCCGTCCTGCTGCTCGGTTTCCCCCTCGCCCTGGTGCTCGCCTGGGCGTTTGAAGTCACCCCGGATGGCGTCCGGAAGACCGTGGATGCCGCGCCAGGGGTGATCGAGGAAATCCTCGCCCAGCCCGCCTCCAAGCGTTGGCCCGCCGGGCTGATGGCGCTTGTCGGCGTTATCGCGATGATCGCCGGCGCGGCATGGGTCGGTCGGCAAACTGCGTCGACGAGCCAGGTCTCCGGTGGCGCTCCCGAAGAACTGCCGGGCACCATCCGGCTCGCCTACGTGGCTCCGGCAGACGACCCGCGCCCCTCGATCGCGGTCCTCCCGTTCGCCGACATGAGTCGTGAGGGCGACCAGGAGTACTTCAGCGACGGGATCACGGAGGAACTGCTCAATACTCTCGCGAGGATCCGGCAACTCCGGGTTGCAGCCCGCACGTCTGCGTTCGCCTTCAAGGATCGTCAGCTCGACGTGCGTCAGGTGGGTGATAGCCTCGGGGTCGGATACCTGATCGAGGGTAGCGTCCGGAAGTCTGGGAATCGGCTCCGCATCACGGCGCAGCTGATCGACGCCGCTGACGGCTCGCACCTGTGGTCGGACCAGTATGACCGGGAACTGGACGACGTGTTCGCCATCCAGACGGAGATCGCCGAGGCGATCGCAGCCCAGTTACGAGTACCGCTCGGCCTCGGCGAAGGGGAAACGCTCGTTACCCCGACTGGCGACCTGGAGGCGTACGATCTCTACCTCGAGGGCCGGGCGAGGATGCGGGAGCGTGGGTCGAGCGTGTTCGAGGCGTCCCGCTTCTTCGAGTCAGCCGTCGCTCGGGATTCGGGCTGGGCTCCTGCGTGGGCGGGCCTCGCGGAGAGCCTCGCCCTGCGCCCGTACTATGGCCCGGGCCCCGACGAGCCCCAGGTACGACCCGACTCCGCCTACTGGGCCCGCAGCCTGGACGCCGCCGAGGTAGCGGCCCGACGAGCGCTGGAACTCGACAACGATAACGCCTCGGCTGCCGTGGCATTGGGCAATGTCCTGCGGGACCGCTGGGACTGGGTACCAGCGGAGGCGTCCTACGTCAGGGCGCTTGCGCTGGATCCGGACAACGTCGAGGCGCACCAGCAGTACGCGGAGTTTTTGGCATATGTTGGGCGAAGCGGAGAGGCGCTGGTGGCCGCCCGTCGCGCGTTGGCCCTCGACCGATCGCCCATCCGGCTCAATGTCGCCGGATACATCGCTCTGGAAGACGCCCGCTATGAAGAGGCGATCGAGTATATGGCCGAGGGGATCTCTCTGGACACCGAGAGCAACATTCCGTGGATTCGGGGCAATCTGGTGTCGGCCTACGTGAATACGGGGCAGTGGCTGGCAGCTCGGGAGCTGGCCCTTGGACTGATCCGGGACTTCGCGCCCGAGCTGCTTGATGAGGTTCTACGAACGTGGCCGGCGGAGGACACATCACCAGCGGAGCTCAACCCGGACCAGTTCACCGACATCCCCATCTTTCTCGACTCGCCGAGCGCCATGTGGATGGAGCTCGGTAGGCCCGAGCGCTCGCTCGAGCAACTCGAGAGGCTTCGCGACGAACCCCCGTTTGGCTTCAGCAACATCCTTTTCTCCCCCGCATTCGATTCCCTGAGGGACGATCCACGCTTCCAGGAATTACTCCGGATCAGGGGCCTCGAGGGCAGGCGACCGATCCGGTCGACGTCGCTGGAGCAGCCCGCGCCGTGAAGTCCTACCAGGAGTTCTTCGCCGAGCTGAAACGCCGGAAGGTGTTCAAGGTGGCCGCCGTGTATGGTGCCACGGCTTTCGTACTCCTGCAGGTGGCCGACCTGCTGCAGGATGCGCTGGAGCTTCCCGGATCGTTCATGCCGTTCATCCTCGCGGTGACGCTGCTCGGATTCCCGATCGCGCTGCTACTCGCGTGGGCATTCGAGGTCACGCCGGAAGGGGTGCAGAAAACCCAGGCACCGGGAGTCGGCGAGATCGAGGGGATTGTCTCCGCGCCCATGTCGCAGCGCTGGCCGGCCGGTCTGATGGCCCTCGCCGGCATGGCCGCCATGCTGGTCGGAGCCTGGTGGGTTGGACGACAGAGTGTTGCCGATGCGGGAACCCCAACGGAGGGCGACGCCGCCGAAGTCAGACTCGCCATGACCGACCCGACGGACGACGATCGGCCCTCGATAGCCGTCCTTCCGTTCGCCGATATGAGCCCGGAGCAGGACCAGGAGTACTTTGTCGACGGCATGACCGAGGAGATCTTCATCACCCTGGGGAAGATCAAGGACCTGAGGGTTTCGGGGCGGACTTCGGCCTTTGCCTACAAGGGACAGGACACGGACCTGAGGGAAGTCGGCAGCAACCTCAATGTTCGGTATCTGGTTGAGGGAAGCGTCCGGAAGGCCGGGAATCAGCTTCGCATCACGGCTCAACTCATCGATGCCGCCGATGGTACGCACCTGTGGAGCGACGCATACAACCGGGCGCTGGACGATGTGTTCGCGATCCAGACCGAGATTGCTGAGGCGATCGCGGAGGAGCTTCGGGTGCCGCTTGGCCTCGATGACGGACAGAGCCTCGTGACGCCGACGGCGGATCTCGAGGCCTACGACCTTTTCCTGGCTGGCCGGGCCCGGATGCGTGAGCGTGGCGCCGTGCTCGCTCAAGCTATACAGCTCTTCGAAGCGGCGATCGCCCGCGATTCAGCCTGGGCGCCGGCGTGGGCTGGCCTCGCCGAGGCGACGGAGATCAGCGTCTGGTACCCGTCGTCGCATCCGGATGGACTGACGCCCGCGGAATACATCCCGATCGCCCTGGCGGATGCCGAGCGGGCCGCTCGTCGGGCGCTCGCAATCGACACGGACAATGCCTCCGCGCTGGTCGCACTTGGCAGTGTGCACAGGGATCGGGCCGAGTGGGAAGAGTCAGAGGCAACGTACCTAAGAGCCCTGGCTCTGGACCCCGACAACGCCGAGGCCCATCAGCAGTATTCCGAGCTCCTGGCCAACCTGGGGCGCGCTGCCGAAGCGGTGCGAGCGGCGGATCGAGCGGCGGTGCTGGACCCGGCTGCGATCCGGTTCTCGATGCTCGGGACGACCCTGAACGGGGACGGCCGGCTGGATGAAGCGATCGAGGCCTACGAGCAGGCCGCCTTGCTCAGTGACCGAAGTGGCACGACCTCCGCACTGGCTCGCCGGTATATGTCTGCGGGCCGGTGGGACGAAGCGGTTGATGTCCTGGATCGTTGGAACAGGGCGAACCCAGGCAGCGAGGACATCTTCGTCGGCGACCGGGCCCAGATCGCCGAAGTGGTGGAGGGTCTCAGACAGGGCACGCTGGCGAGGCCAGTCGACCAGCTGGTTAATAAATCAGTGCAGTGGTTGTGGCTTGGACAGCCCGACAGCGCGGTGGCCCAGCTTCTCGCCGACAGCGAGAATTTTCCGTTCGGGCGCACGCTGGAAATGCGCAGGTATGGCACCGAGTCGGTCCAACGCGACCCGCGCATCATTGCGTTCCTCGAGGAGCGAGGCCTCCCGGGTGTACAGTTTGAACGCACCCCTGTAGCCGAACGCACGCGACCGCTTGCCCTGCGAGGAACTGACGAATGAAGTCCTACCAGGAGTTCTTCGCTGAACTGAAACGCCGGAAGGTGTTCCGCGTTGCCGCCGTGTACGGGGTGGCCGCGTTCATCATCCTCCAGGTAGCCGACCTCCTGGGGCAGGGCCTCCGGCTGGGCGACACGTTCCTCCCCTTTGTCACTGCGATCATCCTGCTCGGGTTCCCATTTGCCCTTGTGATGGCGTGGGTTTTCGAGATGACGGACAAGGGCGTTCAACGCACCAGCGCCCCTGAGGCCGGTGAAATCGAGCAGATCGTGTCGGCTCCCGTATCCCAGCGCTGGCCGGCGGGCTTGATGGCG
>JARFPW010000315.1 GCA_029288095.1 Gemmatimonadota bacterium | reverse complement strand
AAACGGCGAAGGCGCTCCGGTACATATCTGCTTCGGGACGACTGATTCCCGGCGGGTAGCGGCACGTCGGCCGCCACCTCTCCCGCTCCCGCCGGGTCAGTGGTTTCTGGCAAGCTAACCTCGTCGAGGCCTCAGGCCTTGGCCTTCATCAGATCTCGGATCTCAGTGAGCAGCGTCTCCTCGGCCGACGGCTCCGGCGGGGCCTCGGGTGCGGCTTCTTCTTCGGCCTTCATCTTATTGAAGCCCTTGATGACCATGAACAGGGCGAAGGCCACGATGATGAAGCTGATGAGGGCGTTGATGAAGATCCCCCAGTTCATCGTCACGGCCCCGGCTTCCTTGGCGGCGGCCAGCGTCGCGTATGGTCCGGCGGGATCGCCCTGCTGCAGGACCTTGTAGAACTCGGCGAAGTCCACCCCCCCTAGCGCCATGCCGATTGGCGGCATGACGATGTCGTTCACGAGCGACGTGATGATCGTCGCGAACGCCGCGCCGATCACGATGCCGACTGCCATGTCGAGCATGTTGCCCTTGGCGGCAAATTCCTTGAATTCCTTCAGCATGGACGGGCCTCTCCTTCTTGAGAATCGGTAACGAACGGGATCCAGCATCTCAGTCAGCCAGACAGCGCCGGCCGCCTGAAGTCACATCGTCTCGACGGAGGCTCCGGCAGCAGGCTCTGCCACGAACAGGTGATCGTCCAGGTCGTCGATGCGACCTCTGGGTCCATAATACAGGGCCGTAAGGGCTTCCAGAACGGCCGCGGCTTTGGATTCGGCGCACAGCGCCACGATACATCCGCCCATCCCGGCCCCAGTCAGGCGGGCCCCTACGGCACCGGCCTCCCGAGCGATACCTACGAGAGCGTCCAACTCCGGGATGCTCACCTCGTAGTCCTCGGCCAGGCTGGCATGAGAACCGTTCATCAGGATTCCGAAGCCGGTGAGGGAGCGGCCTCGCATGGCGATCTCCGCCCGGATCACGCGCGCGCCCTCCGTGATCACGTGACGGAAGCGCTTCAGCAAGTCGCCCTCCAGACACTCGCCGGCTGCAGCCAGTGCTTTCGGACCCGAGACGCGTTCGAGGAGGTCCCGGTACGAGCGGACCTCTGAAACAGGCAGCTGGAGCTTCGCGACGACTCGCTCCAGGGCCTCCTCCGTCTCGCCGCGCCGCCGATTGTATCCCTCGCGGGCTCCGCCCGACTTGTGCGCCTGCACCAGGCTGTGAGCCACGACGAACCGCCAGTCGTCGGGCACCGGAACGGGCTCCAGCCTGAGAGGCGCGAAATCCACGCGCGCCGCACACCCCCGGGTGGCGCCGGCGCTGATGGCCTGGTCCATCCCCCCGCCCCTCATTCCCACGTACTGCTCCGACTCGGCCATCAGCTCGGCCAGCTCGATCGGGTCAACCTCGAATTCGCTGGACCCTGCCAGGGCCAGAGCTGAGGCGATCACGAGCGCCGAAGACGAGCTGAGCCCGGCGGCCACCGGCACCGTGGACTGGATCACGGCGTCGAAACCCCGCTCGAGACCGTAGGCTCGGGCCATCCCCTGCGCGGCGGCCTTGAGGTAGTTCCCCCAGTCCCCGTCCTCGTAAGGCTCGATCTCGGAGCTGATCTCGAAGTTGCACGGGGCGTACGAGGGTTCGGTGGTCGCTGCCAGCACGAGGGAGTCTTCCCGCGGCCGGAACGCGATTCGCACCTCGCGCTGCAGAGCCATCGGAAACACGGGCAAACCGGCGTAGTCGATGTGCTCGCCGATCAGGTTCACCCGCCCGGGAGCCCGGGCCAGGTGTGTCGGGGCTACTCCGTAGCGCTCCCTGAACGTGCCCTCGAGGTCCTCTGGCATCACGCAGTCGCCTGCCTCAGAACTTGAACAGCAGCGACAGGTTGAAGAAGCTGTCGAGCTTGTTGAGCGGCGTGAACACCGCGCCCGTCTCCGTCCCGCCCGGCCCGTCGAACAGCGGCACGAGTTGCAGGGCCGGATCGTTCCGCCACAGGAGCCTGAGGCTCGGCTTGAACGCCAGGACCGAGCTGATGTCGATCGGCAGCCCGTTGTACCAGTCGAGCCTGATGTCGTCCGTGTTGTCCAGGTTGAAGTCCGCCACCAGCGTGCTCTCGAAGTTCGTGCTCGTCGTGGCATCCCACAGGAAGCCGTAGCCGAGGCGGAGACCGGCGAAGTCCGAGTTCACGAACGGATCGGAGACGACGGTGGTCTCCGTCGTGTAGGTCACCAGGTAGTCCGTCGTAAACAGGACCTTCCCGTTGTCCACCCAGCGGGTGCCCGCGCCCAGGCCGAACACGAAGCGGTCGTCGATCCCGGCGAACGGGTTTCGAAGCCAGTCGCCCACCCCCGTGACGAAGAATTTTGCGCTCACGTCGTAGTTGTACCGTGCCCCGGCGAAGAACGTCTCCGCGGTCTTCTCCGTGACGGTCTCCTCGAACAGCTGGAAGTCGTCCTGCCCCGTGCCGACCGCCGTCGACGTGGTCAGGGAGGATTCCGATGAGAAACCGCCACCGGTGAAAATCAGCTCGCTCTTCGGCCACAGGTAGGCCGCCCTGGCATTTCCGGCGAGGGTGTTCGTCTCCTGGTTCCCGCCGGTCCACAGGGCTCCGAGGTCTACCTCGAAGGCCCATCCGAGCTCCCGCTCGTCGTCCTGCGCCTGGGCGGGCGCAGCCAGCAGCGTGGAAAGGGCCGCCGACGCGGCCAGCACTGCACTCAGTCGCTTGAACAAGATCATTCT
>JARFPW010000084.1 GCA_029288095.1 Gemmatimonadota bacterium | reverse complement strand
AGCTCGACGACTCGTTCGAATGCGGCCAGCGCTCGGGCGCGCTCGCCCAGTCGGAGATGGCTCTCTCCCATGCCGGCGAGACCATCCTCGTGGTCTGGTTCAAGCACGAGAGCCTCCGCGAACGCACTTCGGGCGCGGACGAACTCTTCCCTCGCCATCTGCGTGTATCCGAGCGATACCCGGAGCTCCACCGCGGTCGGGTAGAGGGACGATCCTTCCTGGAGAATCTCCAACGCCGCATCGTATTCGCCTGCCTCATACCGTCGCTGCGCCTGACCGTCGTACTCTTCCGGGCTCCAGAATTCGGTATTCATTCCGAGTCTCCCTCCGCGTCGATTGCGGGTTCCGACTCCTCGACCAGACCAGCGCCGGGCAGGCGCAACTCCAGTCTGGTGACTCGCTGGTCCTGCGTCTCAATCACCTCCAGGCTGGCGTTCCCCAGCTTCACATGGTCTCCGGCCGACGGGATGCGGCCGAGCCGTCCGATTACATAGCCTGCGACCGTGTCGTACTGATCCTCCGCCTCAACATCACCCACCTCGAACTGATCCAACAGGTCCTCGAGATCGGCTCCGCCATCCACGCTCACGCGACCTCCGCCCAGCACTTCGAACTCAACCTCGGCGACATCGTGCTCATCGAAGATCTCGCCGACGATCTCCTCGACGAGATCCTCCAGCGTGACGACACCGTCAGTGCCCCCGAACTCGTCCACGACTATCGCGATGTGCACCTTCTGCCGGCGGAACTCGGCCAGGAGACCAGCAACGGGTTTGGTGTCCGGCACGAAGAACGGGGCTCGCATCACCCGATCGAGGCGGAACTCCCCGGCCGACTCGGGCTTTCCGACCCACTGCAGCAGATCCTTCACCAGGACGACGCCCGTCACGTCGTCAATGGACTCGCGATACACCGGGAACCGGCTGAACCCTGTTTCGGCGGCCGTAGCCAGCACATCCTCCAGTGCCGTGCCTTCCGGCAGGCCAACGAGGTCGGTTCGGGGGGTCATGACTTCCCGCGCCACGGTTCGCGTCAGCTCGAATACGCCGTGGATCATCGCTTCCTCGTCCTGCTCGACCACACCCTCGGCGCGACTTTGTCGGAGGAGGATTTCGATTTCTTCCGGGCTGTGCACCCGCTCGCTCATGGTGAGGTCTCCGGCCCCCGCGGCCCGCAACACGAACTGTGCAGCCCCGTTGAGAACAAAGATCGCGGGTGATACCAGAACGTTGAACAGGTTCAGCGGTCCGGCGACCCACCGGCTGACCGTCTCGGGTCTGATCAGGGCCGCCGACTTGGGTGCCAACTCACCGAGGACGATGTGGAGAAACGTGAGAATCGAGAATGCTATCGCCACCGCTACGGCGTGCGTAGCGACCACAGAAAACGGATCGGGTAGCGCGGCGAAGGAACTCTCGATCAAATGCGCCAGTGCCGGCTCGCCCATCCAGCCGAGACCGAGTGACGCGAGAGTAATCCCCAGTTGCGTGCCCGATATCGAGCGGTCGAGATCTTCCAGCGCCTTGCGCGCGCTCTGCGCTTTCCGGTCTCCCCGGTCCGCCAGCTCTTCGATGCGGGATCCGCGAACCGCGACCAGGGCGAATTCGGCTGCCACGAAGAACCCGTTGGCGAGAACCAGCAATATGACGGCCAATAGCATCAGTGCAGTAGTCATTACGTCACGGACGGCAGTTCTCTGGGGGCGGCGGAGGCGCGCGCGCAGGCCGGACCGTTGAGGGCCGGGCTACTCTCGTCGTTGGCTACGAGCCGCGATAGCGGAAGTTCCAGGTCGGGTTATCCTCGTCTGGTCAGTCGGCCACCTCGCTGGCGCTGGATCCGATGGGGCCGTGAGGTATGGCGGGCTGACAGTAGCGATGGCCGATATCGGCCAGTTCCGACAGTTCCGTTTCACTGAGGTCCGGATACCGTTCTCCAAGGTATCCTACCGTGTCCGCCATCCACTCTGTTCGTTCTGTGTTCTCGGCGTCGAGGACTCCGCAGCGTCGTATGTGGCTGAACAGCTCGTCACGAGCCATTTCCAGACTTGTCGGTTTGTACTTCGAAGAACTCAAGCGTGCTCCCCTTTCAAAAGGAATCCGGTGCTTCTGGTGAAGCTACTCGCGGGGCGAATATATCCGACGCCGCGAGGGCGCGCAAAGCCCTGTTTTTCCTAAGATTTCAGCCCGATGGTGAGTCGATCAGTGATCCCGGCCGACCTGGTTCGTACTTCGTCAAATAGAGATTGGCCGTACCAATCGACATCCGGGCCTTAACGCGTACGGGGATCCGTCGCTCATCATCCGTTACATAGATCTCGGCCCGACCACCCTCCGAAAACAGGCCGCTCGTCTTGATGATGGGCCGCACCACGATCGTCTTGAAGGTACCGGCGGGCACCCGGATTTCCTCGCGGCGGAGGACTTCGATCACGACCGGGTTCCCCTTCTTCTTGAAGAACCGTTCGTACTCGTAGCGCTCCCCCATCCGTAGAGGCGACCGGCGGACGAAATAGAAGAACGACACGTCGTCCAACGCCCCCACAGGAATCGGTACTGCCTGCTCCTTGTCATGGCGGGCGTAGCTGCCATCGCGCATGTCGTAGCGCGTATATGTGCCGGCCTCGGCATCCAGAATGTGCCTTCGATCTCTGCGATAGCCGCCCTGGCGTAGCTGCTGGTCAAACCGCAGGGAAGCCATCGGTGATGGCCTGATCCAACTCACCTGCCGATCATCGATGCGATAAAACGGGGGGCCACCCTTCATCTCTAGCGACGTCCGGTATACCGGCGTTCCCGCGATCGTATCCACCGCCTCAACTGTGAGCGCGCTCCGCGCTATCCGCGCGGCGCCCCACGTGACGGAGTACTCCAACCGCTCTCCCACCGGGAATCGCCACGCGTCGAGTGTATCTGCGATGACCTCGGCGGTCGGTTGCACGGAGCGGACGTCCGGACCGGCCGATACGAGCAAGGCCAGTCCGCACCACACGGCGGTACCGTAATACCGGCTCACTGCACATCCCCGGTCGGAGCGACGGCAGCAGCTTCGCGGCGCGCCCGCATCAACGAGCGGAGTTGCGGCACTGCCTTGAAACGGCTCTCACGGTACCGGCGCGTGAGGTTGAGCGGAACCTCGATTTCCTCCCACTGCCTGAGGTACGGCGCGACTCTGAGCAGCAGCTCCAGGTTGGCCGCCCATCCATCGTGCCGCATCAACGGTTCGCCGTCTCCCAGGTTGGCCAGCGCGCGGCGCAGCACCACCAGTCGATACATGCGGAACCCGCACCATGGATCGGAGATCCCGTCGGGCACCGCTGCCGGTCGCGCCACCAGGCGCGCGCCGAAACGCGCGGCTCTCAATGATCGGGTCGCCGCCCCGAAGTCGGTGCGCGCTCCGGCGACGAGGTCCGCACCTCCCTGGTAGCGACGAAGCATGTCCGCGATGCTCGCTGGTTCGTCGGAAAAATCGGCTTGCATCACGAGCAGCGAATCGCGTTTCGGGTATCGTGAGATCCGGACTGCCTCCCGGATCGCCCGTTCGAGAGACGCGGAATAGCCCAGGCGCACATCGTTTCGGAGGACGGTGAGAGGGAGCACGCGCTCATACTGGGCGAGCACTTCCGCCGTGCCGTCCGTCGAGGCGTCGTCCACCGCTAGCACCCGAAAATCACGGCCGAGTTCGGCGAATATCTCGCGCAGCCGCCACATCAACACGCCTGCGGTGTGCCTCTCGTCATGAATCGGAAGTGCGACGTAGATCACGCTTGCGTCTCCTCGTTGGTTCGGGCGCCTTTCCAGCGTCTATGAAACCACAGGTACTGCTCCGGGGCCTCTCGCACACGGGTCTCGAGACGCCGCACCCAGCTCTCCGTCAGAGAGCGCTCCCGACGTTCCCGTGGCCCGGATTCGGTTCCTTCCAGCACGTCGCATGACTCGATAGCCATCCTGTACTCCCCACCATCACGCAGCAATGAACCGTAGACCAGGGGCGCTCCCGTAGCGAGGGCGAGCCTGGCCGGTCCTCTGAATGTCGACGCCGGTCGGCCAAAAAAAGTCACCAGTTCACCTCCCGCCCCGGCAGCCTGATCGGCTACCATCGCTACCGACGTACCCGTGCGCAGCAACCCTGGCACGACGCGTGCCGCGTCTTCCATGTAGATGGGTTCTACGCCCGACCGCCGCCGGGAAGACTGGAGCCAGGCATCGAATCGGGCGTTACTCTGCCGCTTCACGACGGCCGCCGCCGGAACTCCCAGTGCAGACAAGTAGGCCCCTGCGACCTCCCAGTTCCCCAGGTGACCCGTCACCACTATGGCGCCCGCACCCGCCTTCATCCGCTCAATGTGCTCGCCGGCGCCGGCGTCGAGCCGCAGGGTAGCCGACAAGGCATGGGTTCCCGATTCAAACAACCTCGCGATTTCGGCGACTTCTCGGCCGAAGTGGAGGTAACAGTTCCTGGCTGTGGCTGTTATCCACTTCGCGTCTCGATCCGGGAAGGCAGCCGCGAGCTGCCCCTCAGCCACCTCGCGCCGCAACCGGAGGAGCCTCGCCAGCCGGGCCAGGGACCGCCCCGAGCTGTCGGCCACGGGCCCTGGCAGACGGTCGAGCAGCCCTGCGATCAGCCTCGTAGCCGCGAACTCCGCCGAGCCGGTTCCGGCGCTCACGAAGCTCGGCGACGCTGCTGCCGGCATACGGCTCGATACGCCGACATCGTGCGGCTCACGAGCGCGGGTGGGCCGTGACGCAGGGCGAATTCGCGACCCCGCCGGACGAGGCCATCGCGGTGACGCTGGTCGCGAAACAGGCGCTCCAGTGCCGCCGCCAGCGCTTCCGGGTCGCGCGCCGGAACGGCCTCCCAGGCTGGCCTGGTCGCCCTGTTCGCCGCGGGCATTACGACGGGAACGCCGGCGGCCATCGCCTCCAGACAGGCGCTCGTCACTTCCGCGCGCAGCGACGGCATGACGAACACGTCGATCTCCGCCATGTACTGGCGGGCATCGGGAAGGAAGCCGGGCAGGCAGACCCTTCCCTCAAGCTCGTGTGCTTCCACGAGATCTTCGAGGATTCGACGCTCGGGACCTCGGCCGAGAACTACGAAGCGGGCCTGGGGCGCACGCTCCCGGAGCAGGGCGGCTGCTTCGATCAACGTCGCATGGTCTCGGTGGGGATTGAGGGCGGTGAAAGAGGCGACCAGCCGATGTTCCGGGCTCGCGCCGACAGCCGCCCGCAATGCTCCCTCGGCCACGTCCCCGGGTTGTTCCGCCACGACGCAGTTTGGGACGACGTGCACCCGGCGACGGTCGATCCCCTCCGCAATCAACGCGTCCCGGGCGGGGCCGGACACCGCGAGAACGACGTCCGCCCGGTGCCAGCGCGCGACGGAGCGAGGTGGAGCGCTGAACCGTCGTGAGGCGACGACGGCCGCGTCGGACCCGACCAGGGCCTGTATGTACAGCATGAGCGCGAGCGCCGTGGCGTCGTGCGCGTGGTACACGTCCCAGCCGTCCCTCGCGTGCCGGGCCAACTCCCGCAGCGCGCGGGGATCGGTGCCGCTGAACCACGGCAGTGGAATGATCGGAATTCCGAGTTCGGTACACTCGGCCGCGAGACGGGACCGTTCGTGAGTCGCGACGGCCTGGCGGATCTCGGGTTGCTCTCGCAGGCCGTGCACGAGGAGACGGACCTGATCGCGAACCGACTGCCACTCCTGGCCCGAGTCCACGTGGAGGACGTGGATCGAGGAATCAGGACTCATCATGCTGATCCCCGGATCCTGATGCGGCATCTTCCATCGCTTGCAGCGGAGCTGCGAGTTGCAGGTCGTGCAGTCGCCGGTACCGCCCGTCAGCGGCGTACAACTCCGCGTGCGTGCCCTGTTCTACGATTCGGCCATCATCTATCACCAGGATCCTGTCCGCGGTGTAGACCGTCGACAGGCGGTGCGCGATCACGAAGACAGTCCGACCCGCGAGCAACCGGTTCAGCGCGGTCTGGATCAGCAGTTCCGACTCCGAATCCAGTGATGACGTGGCCTCGTCGAGGATCAGAATCGGCGGATCCCTCAAAATGGCGCGAGCGATTCCAATCCGTTGTCGCTGTCCCCCCGAAAGCCGGACGCCCCGATCACCGAGCTGGCTCTCGAACCCATCCGGCATCTGTTCGATGAAATCAAGCGCATTCGCTGCGCGCGCCGCCTCGATGACCTGGTCATGCGTCCACCGGCCCGGCTCTCCGTAAGCGATGTTCGCCGCCACCGTATCGTGAAAGATGATCGTCTCCTGGCTCACGACTCCGAACAGCGCTCTCAAGTCGGCCAGCCGATACTCGCGGGCGTCCCGGCCATCGTACTCGAGGCGCCCCGCCGTCGGATCGATGAACCGCGGTAGCAGATCGACGAGCGTGCTCTTGCCTCCGCCGGACTGTCCCACGAGAGCGATGACTTCGCCCCGCCGAATGGTGAGGTCGATCCCCTTCAGGACGAGCGGGCCCGAGTGGTAGGAGAACTCAACGCCGTCAAGTCGAATCGAATCCTCCAGATCGTCGATCGCCAGGGTACCGTCGTCGCGCTCGACGGGCTGCTTGAACACCTCGAAGAACCTGTCTGCACCCGCGGCAGAACTCTGCAGCTTGGCCGGAACCGTGGCCAAATGCTTGAGGGGCGACAGCAGCCTGAGAGCGATCGCCAGGAAGGCCAGAAACGCGGCGGGGGCCATGGATCCGTCCTCCAGGACCATGGTTGCCCCGAGGATGATGAGCGCAACCGCGATCGCGGACGAGACAGTTTCCGAGAGCGGCCCCGTGGCCTCCGCGAGCACTCCGCTACGCACCATCCGCCGTGTGTATTTTTTCGAACGCTCCTCGAACCGCCGCCGCTCGTGCTCTTCCGTACCCGACGCCTTAACGAGCCGCACGCCGCTGATTACTTCCTGCAGTTGGCTCAGGATGTCACCCTGGTGGTTGTAGGCCTTCCGGTAGCCCCGTCGAAGTCTCCTGGTCAGCGGTGCCAGGAGGCCGGCGAGAGTCGGCACGAGCAGCAACGCGATCAAGGTCAGACGCCAGGACAGAAACACGAGCGTGGCGATATAGGCAATCGCCGTAAGGCTCTTGCGCACGATCTCCATCAACTGGTCGGTAATCGCTTGCCGGGCCTTGCGCACGTCCTGAACTACGCGGGCCATCAACTCGCCCGTCTGCGCCCGATCGTAGTAGGACAGGGGGAGCAGCTGAAGCCGGCCAT
>JARFPW010000083.1 GCA_029288095.1 Gemmatimonadota bacterium | reverse complement strand
GCCATATCCCACCTCGTCCACTACCTGCTGGATCGCCGCGCCCACGTCGCCGATCGTCGCGCCTACGACTGCCGCGTCAATGCCGGCCAGCAGTGCCCGATTCGTTGTCTCCAGCAGCCTTCCCGCCTCGGGACTCGTCTCCCCGATGGGAAGCGTAACGGCAGCATCCGCAAACATGCCGTCAAGCTGTACTCCGACGTCTACGCCGAGCAGATCCCCGCTCGCCAGCTCGCGGACGTCCGACGGTATCCCGTGCACCACCTCCTGGTTCACACTCGTGCACAGGGTGCCCGGGAAGTTGTACAGGCCCTTGAACGCCGGTGTGGCCCCTTCGTGCGCCCGGATGAACTCCTCCGCTTGCCGGTCCAACTCCCCTGTGCTCAAACCGGGGCGCGCCAGTTCGGCCACGCGAGTCAGGGTGCCTGACACGATCTCGCCGGCCCGGGCGATCGTATCGATCTCGGCCGCTGTCTTGAGCCGGATCATGCCGCGATCGCCTCGAGAATCAGCTCCTGCACACGCGCGACCCCACCGGTTCCCGGGATATCGAACACCCGCGTGCTCGAATCGCGGTACCAGCTCAGCACGGGTTCCGTCTGCTCTCGATATACCTCGAGCCGCCGGAGTACGGTCTCGGGCCGGTCGTCGGGTCGCGTAACCAGCCCGCCTCCGCAGCCGGGGCACTCTCTACGGCCTTCACCGGTTGGTGCCACGGTCCCGCAGTCCCCGCACACACGACGACTCGACAGCCGACGAACGATCTCGGCGTCGCTCACCGCCAGATTCACAACGGCGTCGAGTTCGCGCCCGGCCTCGCGCAGCAGCGTGTCGAGGCCCTCCGCCTGGGCAACCGTCCGCGGAAAGCCGTCGAACAGGCAGCCGTCCTGCGCCTCCGGCGTGTCCAATGCTTCGCCGATCAGGCCGAGGATCACCTCGTCGGGCACGAGTTCGCCGGCATCCATGAAGCTCTGAGCTTTACGCCCGAGCTCCGACCCGTCCCGCCGAGACGCGCGCAGGATGTCCCCGGTAGCGTAACGAGGGATACCGAACCGGTGAGCCAGCAACTCTCCCTGCGTTCCCTTTCCCGCACCCGGCGGGCCCATCAGTACAAGCCGCAAAACCCTGGTCACATATACCGCTGACGGCCCCGGTACTTGACCCGGCCCTTCTTCATGAAGCCCTCGTACTGCCTCAGCAGCAGGTGCTGTTGCATCTGCTGAACCGTATCGAGCGCGACACCCACGACAATCAGCAGCGACGTTCCGCCGAAGAAGAAGGTCTGGATGTTGAACGCGTCGAAGATGAAGAACGGGAGCAGCGCTATGACCGCCAGGTACACGGATCCGGGGAGCGTCACTCGCGTCAGCACACGGTCGATGTATTCCGCCGTCGAGGCGCCCGGTTTCACTCCAGGAATGAAACCGCCCTGCTTTCGCAGGTTCTCGGCGAGGTCTATCGGGTCGAAGATGATCGCCGTGTAGACGTACGTAAACACGATGATCAGCAATGCATATGTCGAGTAGTACCAGGGCGAGCCGATGGCGAATATCTGGCTCAGATCGTACAGGAACCCGCTCACTCCGCCCGCGGCAGCACCCTGTCCGCCGGTGAACGCGTAGAGCGTGCCGGGGATGATGATGATCGCCTGGGCGAAGATGATCGGCATCACGCCCGCGGAGTTGATCCGAATCGGGATGAAGGATTTCTGCCCTTCACGCACGCGGCCCCTCCCGACGACTTTGCGCGGGATCTGAACGGGGATCCGTCGTGCGGCCATCGTGAGCGATACCACGGCCGCGGTTACTGCGGTCAGCACGGCGCCGAGGGCGGCGAGCATGAACAGACTGATGCCGCCGGCCCGCCACAGCTCGAATGTATTGATTACCGCACCCGGAAATCCCTGGATGATCGAGAAGAAGATCAGCAGCGACATGCCGTTCCCGATGCCCCGCTCCGTGATCTGCTCTCCGAGCCACATTACGTAGATTCCGCCGGCGGTCAGGAGCAGTACGGTTAGAAGCCGGAAGCCCATGCCCGGCTGTGTCACGACCCCGACCTGAGATTCGAGGAACAGCGCATACCCGTATGCCTGCGACATGCAGAGGAACACGGTCGTATAGCGCGTCCACTGGGTCAGCTTGCGCTGCCCGTCCTCGCCCTCCTGCTGCAGCTTCTTGATCGTCGGGAACGTCGCGCTGAGCACCTGGAATATGATGCTCGCCGAGATGTACGGCATGATCCCGAGCGCGAATATGGTTGCCCTCTGGAGGGCCCCACCAACGAACAGGTCGTAGATCCCGAACAGCGTTCCGTCGAATTGACCCGCCAGGCTGCGCAGGGCAATCACATCCACCATCGCCGTGGGTATGTGAGCGCCGAGCCGATAGATCGCCAGACAGAGAAGCGTGAAGAGAATCTTCTCTTTCAGCTCCGGGATCTTGAATAGGTTGGCAGCCGCCAGGGCGGCGTTTGCACGTTCGTTGGCCATGTCAGCCGATCAGTTCCGCCGTGCCGCCATCCGCCGCGATGCGCTCGCGGGCAGAGGCGCTGAACGCATGTGCACGCACGGTAATCGCACGACCCGGCGTCCCGTCACCAAGTACCTTTACGCGCTTGTTGAGCGATCTGATCAGGCCGTGGCCCACAAGCTCTTCCGGTCCGATCGTCGTCTCGGAAAGCTCGGCGAGTGCCGACAGATTCACCACCTGGTAGCGCTTCGGATTCAGCGACTTGAAGCCCCGCTTCGGGATGCGCCGGTACAGCGGCATCTGACCACCCTCGAACCATGCAGGGATCGATACGCCGGTGCGTGACTTCTGACCTTTGTGTCCCTTGCCTGACGTCTTTCCCTTACCGGATCCGTGACCGCGGCCAATGCGCTTGCGCGCACGGTGCGACCCAGGAGCAGGACTCAGGTTGTCCAGGCCCAGACGCTTCTTCGCCATACTCAGTCCGCCTCCTCGACCTCGACGAGATGCGAGACGACTCGAATCATCCCACGAATCGCCGGGTTATCTTCCTTGACGACCTCCGCCTGGTGATGGCGAAGACCCAACGCCCGCAGCGTTTCGCGTTGCTTGCGCATCGCGTTGCAACCACTGCGCACCTGTTTGATTCGTATTGTCTTAGCCACGCATTGCCTCCCGAAGCTCCTCGAGCTCGATGCCGCGCTCGCGGGCGACCTGCTCCGGCGTCACGAGGGTCTGCAGACCACTCATCGTGGCGGCGACCATATTCAGCGGATTGTTGGACCCCAGGCTCTTCGTGAGGATGTTCTGGACTCCCGCACATTCGAGCACGGCACGCACGGGACCCCCGGCGATCACTCCGGTACCCGGACCGGCCGGCTTCAGCAAAACGCGTCCGGCTCCACTTCGACCAATGAGCTCGTGGGGGATCGTGCCGTTCACGACCGGTACCTCGACCATGCTGGCCCGAGCCCGTTCGACACCCTTTCGAATCGCCTCGGCCACTTCGTTGGCCTTCCCGAGAGCCGTGCCGACCTTGCCGTTGCCGTCACCCACGGCGACGAGAGCCGTGAAGGAAAAGCGCCGTCCACCCTTGACGACCTTGGAAACGCGATTGATGTGAATCACGTTTTCCTTGATGTTGTCGGTGTCGCGATCCCGCTTGCGGTTTTGTCTCTTCGCCATTCTAGAAGCCTTCGTGCGTCAGAAGTCGAGCCCGCCAGCGCGCGCGCCGTCCGCGAACGCCTTGACTCGGCCGTGATATCGATACCCGCCCCGGTCGAACACGATCTTTTCGATGCCGCTCTCCCGGGCTTTCTCCGCCAGTAACCGTCCTGCCGCATAGCTGATCGCGACCTTGCTCGTCATCTCTTCTTCGGTCTTCACCGGAGTGGCAGCCCTTGTCGAGATTCCCAGCAACGTCACACCACGATCATCGTCGACGATCTGTCCTTCCATATTGCGCAGGCTGCGGAACACCACGAGACGTGGCCGCTCAGCCGTACCTCGAAGCTTCTTGAGTACGCGCCTGTGCCTCTTTTGTCTCTGGACGCGTCGCGTCTCAGCCTTTTTGTTCGCCATCTATCGTTCCCGTTCCTAGGCGCTCGCCGCGGCCTTACCGGCCTTCCGCCGTACGTGCTCGCCGCGGTAGCGAATGCCCTTGCCCTTATATGGTTCCGGCGGCCGCACCTTACGGATGCGTGCTGCCGTCTCGCCCACCTGTTGCTTATCCGTGCCCCGCACGTGCAGCAGGGTCGGTGACTCTATGACGAGCTCGACGCCTTCCGGCGCGGCAAACGCGACCGGGTTGCTGAATCCCACGCTCAGCTCGATGCCACTACCCTTCTTCAGTACGCGGTACCCGACGCCGTGAATCTCCAGCGTCTTCTCGAAGCCGTCCGTGACGCCCTGGACCATGTTCGCGATCAGCGTGCGCGTTAGCCCGTGCAGCGAGCGGTGCCGCGGCTGGTCGGTCGGGCGGGAGACGTTGATTACTCCATCCTCCAGCGCGATGGCGAGTTCCGGATCAAACGACCCGGAGAGTTCACCCTTCGGCCCTTTTACCGTGACCCGCGTTCCCTCGAGCGACACTGTCACGCCATCAGGTACCGGGATTGGCTGTTTTCCGACTCTCGACATGTCTCGTTCTCTTCCTCTGGACGGTGACCTAGAAGACCGTGGCCAGGACTTCGCCGCCGATGCGTCCGGCCCGTGCTTCGCGGTCCGTCATTACGCCCTTCGAGGTCGACAGAATCGCAATCCCCATCCCGGACCTGACCTTCGGTACTTCACCGGCACCGACGTAGCGTCGCAGTCCAGGCCGCGAGACTCGCTTCAGCGACCGGATCACGGGACGTTCTTCTTCGGTGTACTTCAGGTACACCCGTAGTAACCCGTGACGGCCGTCATCCAGCACCTTGTAGCCGTGGATGAAGTTGTTCTCGGTCAGGATGCGGCCGATCTCGATCTTCAGCTTCGAGACCGGCATGTCGACGCGCCGATGCCCCGCGTGACCCGCATTGCGGATTCGCGTCAGCATGTCGGCGATAGGATCATTCATGCTCATCGTTTACCAACTCGCCTTTCGAACGCCCGGGATCTCGCCGCGCAGGGCCATCTCCCGGAAGCAGATCCGGCACAGGCCGAACTTGCGAATGTAGGCGCGAACCCGTCCACAGCGGTTGCAGCGATGAATCGTGCGAGCGCTGTACTTCGGCTTTCTGTTCGCCTTCTCAATCAGTGCCTTCCTGGCCATCTACCTCTCCTGAATCAGCTGTCGGCTGAGCCCCAGCTCAGACTACGACCGGCGTCTCGTCGCGGAACGGCATGCCCATCTCCCGAAGGAGCACGAGTGCCTCGTCGTCCTTGTCAGTGGACGTCACGAACGTGATGTCCATGCCGTGCACACGAACAATGTCATCGTAGTCGATCTCGGGAAAAATCATCTGTTCCCGAACGCCGACCGTGTAGTTACCCCGCCCGTCGAACGCCCTCGTGCTGAGGCCGCGAAAGTCACGGACTCGCGGAATCGCCGTACTGATGTAGCGATCGAGAAACTGGTACATTCGCGCACCGCGCAATGTCACCTTTACTCCCACGGGCATACCCTCGCGAAGGCCGAAGTTGGAAACCGACTTCCGAGCCTTCGTGACGACGGGGCGCTGACCGGAAATCGTCGCGAGCTCTGCGACGACCGAGTCCAGCAGCTTTGCGTCATCTTTCGCACTGCCGAGTCCGACGTTGAGGATGATCTTCTCGAGACGCGGTACTTCCATCGGGTTCGAGAATTCGAATTCCCCCGTCAACTTCGACACGACGTGTGACTTGTAATGATCTCCGAGTCTTGTCTTCATCGTTCTTTACGCCCTGGGAATCGGATTGCCGCTACGCACGGCGATCCGCTCTTTCGTGCCGTCGTCATCGAGGCGAGTCCGGAACCGCGATGGGTCATCCGAGGTCGGATCGATCAACATGACGTTGGAGGCATGAATCGGAGCCTCGAACGTAATGATCCCGCCTTCCGGATTCTCCTGAGACGGCGCCTGGTGGCGCTTCCGGACATTGACTCCCTCCACGACCACCTGATTCTTGGCCGGAATCGTCCGGAGCACCTGCCCGCGGGCACCCTTGTAGTTGCCCGACAGGACCTGAACCTGGTCGCCGCGTCTCACGTGAAGCTTGTTGAGTGTCATGATTCCGTCTCCCTCAAATCACTTCCGGCGCCAGCGAGACGATCTTCATGAATCGCTTGTCGCGCAGTTCTCGCGCTACGGGGCCGAATATCCGCGTCGCCCGTGGCTCACCCGCCTCGTTGATAATTACCGCGGCGTTCTCATCGAACCTGATGTACGATCCGTCCGGCCGCCGGTTCTCCTTGGCGGTACGCACGACTACTGCCCGCGCGACCTCGCCCTTCTTTACCGTACCGCCGGGAATCGCATCCTTGATCGTGACCACGACGACGTCACCCAGCCCCGCATAGCGCCGCTTAGATCCTCCGAGGACTCGAATGCACAGCGCTCGTCGTGCACCCGAATTATCGGCGATGCGAACCTCTGTCTCCTGTTGAATCATCGATCAGCCCTCAGTCTCCGGCCGCTCGATCAACTCGAGGACACGCCAGCGCTTGGTCTTCGACAGCGGACGGGTCTCTTCGATCACGACCACGTCGCCGGTCCGGTATTCGTTACCCTCGTCGTGGGCGTGGTACTTCTTCCGCCGGTTGACACGCTTTCCATAGAGGGGATGCGCCACGCGGCGCACGACGGACACGACCACGGTCTTGTCCATTGCGTCGCTGATCACGCGGCCCCGGCGCGTCTTGCGGCTACCGCCCGTCACGCTCGCCTGCTCAGACATCTGCGTCTCCCACCTGCTGTCGCTCCTGACGGATCGTCAATAAACGGGCGATCGTGCGCCGCGTAGT
>JARFPW010000027.1 GCA_029288095.1 Gemmatimonadota bacterium | reverse complement strand
CGGAGATGTGTATAAGAGACAGACCGACGGCCGGCGTGAGGCCGCCGAGGCCGATGATGACCTGTCCGAACTGGCCCGCCGACGGCGGGAGGTTCAGATCGAGTGGATTCTCCTGCAGGGCCCGGACGGTGACCCCCGTCGGGCCCACCTCGCCCATGGGGAGCAACAGAGGTGCACGGCGGAAATCGCTTGGTGAAACCACCGGTTGGGGCTCCGACGTGGCGATTGCCAACAGGGACTCCCCGGACCCCAGACCCCGCGGGTTGCGAAACAGCGACCCCTCGGGAAACTGTCCGTCGATTCCCACGGCACCGTCGCCGCCCGCTCCGTCACCGGCTGCACCCACGGCACCGTCGCCGCCCGCTCCGTCGCCGGCGGCACCGTGACGCGCGGCCACCGCCACCGCAGCCCCGGCAGGCGCTCCCGGAATCCGCAGCAATTCGCCCGGATAAATCCAGTGCGGATCTTCGATGACCGTCGGATTCAGACTGAAGATGTCGGACCAGCGGTAGGGGTTCGACAGGTACCGACTCGCCAGATCCCACAGTGTGTCGCCGCGGCGCACGGTGTGCTGACCCACGGTTTCCGGCGTCTCCTGTGCGACCACGGGTGCGGCGACAACTAGCGCCGCCCCGGCGAGTACGACGATTGCGGTTCGCAGATCTGGCCTACCAGTCATGTCCGGACCTCACTCAGAACGGGAGATCGTCTTCACCGGCGAGCGACTCGTTGCTGAACTCGGAGAAGTCGCCGGACGATGCCGTGCTGCTGCTGCGGGCCCGCGGAGCTTCGCCCCCGCCGTCCCGCCCTCCGAGCATGATCAACTCCCGCGCCCGGATCTCCGTCGTGTATTTCGTCTGGCCGTCCTGGCCCTCCCACTGCCGGTATTCGATCGACCCCTCCACGTAGACGCGATCACCACGCTTGAGGAAGCGCTCACAGATTTCGGCCAGCTTGTCCCAGCACACGACGCGATGCCATTCCGTCTTTTCCTGTTGCTGTCCCTGCCGATCGTTCCAGCGGCGCGAGGTGGCGATGGACAGGGTGGCTACGCGGGTACCGCTCGTCGTGCTGCGGACTTCAGGATCGGCGCCGAGGTTTCCGATGAGTTGCGCCTTGTTCAGCGATCGCGACATGGCCGTCCTCTGATGATGCGTTTGCGGTCGGGCGGCGAGCCGAAACGCCGTCCGGCAAGCCTAATCCCGCAACCTGACCCGCCTGTGGAACCCTGTCAACGGACCCCCGGCACCCTATGAATCAGAGTCCTCGGGAGTATCCAGTTGCCGCGTCATGAGAATCGCATCTTCTACGGGTTCCGAGTAGTAGGAGGGCCGCGTCCCCACCGTCGCGAAGCCCGCCTTCTCATATAGACGGCGGGCATCGGCGTTACTGGCGCGCACCTCGAGGTAGACCTGCCTGGCTCCGCGACGGCTGGCCTCCCGCAACGCACCCTCGAGGATCCACCTTCCGAGGCCCCGATTCCGTTCCTCGGGAAGCACCGCGATGTCGCCCAGCTCCGCCTCCTCCGCCGCGAACCACAGAACCGCGTATCCGACCAGCTCTCCGCCATCCTCGGCCACCAGTAGAGCGGAACTGCGGCGGCGCAGGAGGCCGCGAAACGTGGCTTCCTGCCACGGAATCGAGAACGATCGTCGCTCGCTGTGGAGTACACTCGGCAGATCGGACAGGCGCATCGAGCGCAGTACGAGTCCCGACCGGGCGTCCAGCACGTCAGGCGTCTCCGACGCGGCGCTCGGCCGACGACGCGCGCACGTACGCGGGCTCCCAACTTGCGGGATCTGCCACCCGCCCTGCCTGGGGCACCGTCCAGGCCAGGTGCAGCAGCGCCGAGGCCCGCGGGCGACCGCGCTCCGGCGGCAGCAACCGGCCGCCTGCCTGCAGGACGGCTTCGCGCAGCGGTTCGGGAAGGACCCCCGCGAATGTCCAGGTCGCGATGTCCAGGTCGGCGAGAATCGCCACGAGGGAGCCGGCGATAGGCCCGAACAGCTCCTCGAAGTCTGATCCGATCCGGTAGCCGCCGGCGTACACCTGGTCGCGCCGCGCGTCGAGCAGGGCGCAGATCCGCGCATCCGGCTCATCCACAGCGTCCGCTGCGTCTACCGCGATTGCGGCGAGACTGGAGTAGGCGAACAACGGGGTGCCGCGCGGGAAGCAGATGCCGCGCGCCAGCGCAGCCGCGATCCGGACGCCGGTGAACGACCCCGGACCGGACCCGACGACCACGGCCCCGAGGCCGCTCACCGGACGACCCGCCTCCTCGAGCACCTGATCGATGGCCGGCAGAACCGTCTCTGAATGGGTGGCGCTGACCGACAACGTGCGTTCACCGAGCACGACGCCCGCCTCCCCGAGCGCAACGCTCCCCTCACGAGTGCTCGTATCGAGGGCCAGTGTCAGCACGGAAACTCCGGGAGCGGCGGTGCCCCGCCGAGGGCTGACCCCGACACGATTCGGACGTCCGGATCCTCGGCGAACCCGAGGCGAATGTCCCATCGATCGTCCGGCAACCAGTCGCCCGCCCGGTCGGCCCATTCGACGAACACCGGTCCGTCGGCCTGCAGCAGATCCGGCCACCCGGTATCGACGAGGGTCGCCGCCAGACCGCCCGCGTCCTTCGCGACGATTCGATACAGATCGGCGTGGTACACGACGCCGTCGCGCGCACGGTGCACGTTGACGAGCGTAAACGTCGGGCTCGGTACGGGACCCTCCACGCCGAGTCCCCGGCAGGCCGCTCTGGCAAGCGTGGACTTCCCCGCCCCGAGCTCTCCGTACAGTGCGACGAACACGCGCGCCTCGCCCGCCGCGCGTCCGACTGCCTCTCCCCACGCCTCGAGGCGACCCTCGTCTAGAGGAAGGCCGATGCCGGTGCTCTTAGACGCGCTCACGCGCTCGACCCCCGGGGCTCCGACGCCGCGGACTCGGCCGTGTCGAGTTCGGCCCGCACCTCGAACAGCTGGTCGCGCAGCCGGGCGGCCCGCTCGAAGTCGAGCTCCGCGGCGGCCTGGCGCATCTCCTCCTCGATAGCGGCGACCAGATCGGCCCCGTGCCGCCCTTCGTAGGCGGACACGGTCTCGGCGACCCGGCCCTTGTCTTCGGCGGGTGCTTCCGTGCGGGCGTCGGCGACCGCCGTGGTGAAGCGTATCTCGCGGACCGACTTCTGAATCGACCGCGGCTCGATCCCGTGCTCCGCGTTGTAGACGGCCTGGGTCTCCCGACGGCGATTCGTTTCGTCGATCGCGCGCTGCATCGACCCCGTCATCCGGTCCGCGTACAGGACGGCCGTCCCGTTGAGGTTCCGCGCGGCCCGGCCGATCGTCTGCACGAGCGAGGTCTCGGACCGCAGAAAGCCTTCCTTGTCCGCGTCGAGCACCGCCACGAGCGAGACTTCGGGAAGATCGAGGCCCTCGCGCAGCAGGTTGATGCCGACGAGCACATCGAAGGTGCCGAGCCGCAGATCGCGGAGGATCTCGACGCGCTCGATCGTCGGGATGTCGCTGTGCAGATACCTCACCCGCACGCCCCGCGCGTCCAGGTATTCGGCCAGGTCTTCGGCCATCCGCTTGGTCAGCGTCGTCACGAGCACGCGCTCACGCCGCCGCGTGCGCAGCCGAATTTCTTCCAGCAGATCATCCACCTGGTTCGTCACCGGGCGCACGTCCACTCTCGGATCGAGCAAGCCGGTCGGGCGGATAAGCTGCTCCACGACAACCCCGCCGCTCTTGCTGAGCTCGTAGGGTCCCGGGGTCGCGCTCACGAACAGCGCCTGTGGAACCGCCTCCTCCCACTCCTCGAAGCTCAGTGGCCGATTGTCGAGCGCCGACGGAAGGCGAAAGCCGTGCTCGACGAGCGTCGTCTTGCGACTGCGATCGCCCGCATACATCGCGCCGAGTTGAGGCACGGATACGTGCGACTCATCGACGATCATCACGAAATCGTCCGGGAAGTAGTCGAGCAGGCAGTACGGCCGCTCTCCGGGTTCGCGACCATCGAAGTAGCGCGAGTAGTTCTCGATTCCTGGACAGAACCCCATCTCGCGCAGCATCTCGACATCGAACTTCGTGCGCGTTTCGAGTCGCTGTGCCTCGAGGAGCAGACCCTCCTTCCGGAACTCGAACAGCCGATGCTCGAGTTCGGTGAGGATTCCGTCGACGGCGTGGGCCAGCCGGTCTTGCTCGATGGCGTAGTGGGTAGCGGGGAACACGGCCGTGGTATCGAGACGGGAAATCGTTGCACCGGTGAGGGCATCGATCTTGGTAATCCGCTCGACCAGGTCCCCGAACAGCTCGATGCGCACTGCCTGTTCCTCGTACGCCGGCAGCACCTCGATCACGTCTCCGCGGACGCGAAACGTGCCGCGGTTGAGATCGAAATCGTTCCGACGATACTGGATGCCGACCAGGCTCTGCAGGATGTCCCGACGGGAGATCCGCTGCCCCACGTTCAGCGTCAGCATCATCGCCCGGATCGCGCGCGGATCGCCGAGGCCGTAAATCGCCGACACCGAGGCGACGACGACGACGTCCCGGCGCTCCATCAGCGACGAGGTCGTGCGCAGCCGCAGCCGTTCGATGTCATCGTTGATGGAGGCGTCCTTCTCGATGTACGTGTCCGTGGACGGGACGTAGGCCTCGGGCTGGTAGTAGTCGTAGTACGAGATGAAGTACTCGACGGCGTTGGCGGGAAAGAACTGCTTCAACTCTCCGTATACCTGGGCGGCCAGCGTCTTGTTGTGGCTCATCACCAGCGTCGGCCGGCCCGTGGCGGCGATCATTCCCGCCATAGTCACCGTCTTGCCGCTCCCGGTGACGCCGAGGAGCGTCTGCCGGCGGCGGCCGGATTCGATCCCCTCCGCGAGGTCGCGGATGGCCTCGGGCTGATCGCCCGTCGGCTCGAACGGAAGCTGGAGATCGAACGTATTCATCGGGTCGCACGTGTGGGCAACGGGAGGAGACGCACACGCTTGCCGCGTCCCCGAGCGACGTCCACGTTGGCACCTTCCGAAGCCGTGTACAAGACCGCCGAAGCCCAGTTATGGTCGGGGGAGTCGCTTGAAACGAATGCACATCCGGTGGCGCGGTTCCTGGCACCTGGCCGCCGCAGTGCTGGTCGCAGGTGGAATCGCGGCGTGCGATGACGGCGCGCAGGAGCGTGCGGAGCAGCGACGTGCGCTGGAGCAGCGCCGCGAGCAGATGGTCATCCAGTACGTGTCGGTCCAGAATCAGATTCGATCGGTGCAAGCGCAGGCGCTCTCGGAGCCGGAAGTGGTCGAGGTCCAGGATCGCTTCTACGACGTCCTGCGCGCGAAGATGATCGAGCTCGATCCCGAGGCGGAGGCGATGCTCGACCGGGCTCTCGCGGTCGGTTCCGATCTCGAACGGCTGTCGGGCCCGGTGGCGCTCCAACCCGGCGAGGCACCTCCGCCGGCCGGTGAGCGCACGGCGGTGGGGCGCGAGCTCGCGGAACTCGAACGGGCGATGCGGCCGATTCAGTCTGCGGCGCTCGAGGATCCCGCGGTAGCCACGACGTTCTTCGAACTGCAGGACGCGGTGGTCGCCGCGATGGTTCGCCTCGATCCGGAATCGCAGATAGTGCTCGACAGGATCAAGGGGTTGGAAGACGACATCGCGGAGCTCGACCGGCAGATTGCGGAGGTGGGCGGAGCAGACTAGTCCTCCGGGAGCTGCTCTTCCGGAAGTTGCTCGTTCCGGTCGCTGCTCCCGCCGGCCAGCGTGAGGTCGCTGTCCCCGAAGCTCTCCTTCCGCTCGACGGCCAGCACACCTTTCACGCGCCGGATCTGGCGCAGCACCTTCTTGAGGTGTCCCAGGTTCTCCACCTCGACTACGAACTGGCCCTGCATTCCCCCCTCGACGGTCGTGATGCTCGCCGACTGGATGTTGGTTCCCGTGTCGCTCACGGCACGGGCGATGTCCGCGAACAGACCGTGGCGATCCGTCCCCTCCATCACGATGCGAACCAGGAACCGCTGTTCAACGTCGGTGCCCCAATCGATCACTACGCGACGCTCGGGAAGGTTGGGCAGACTCAACACGTTCGGGCAGTCGCGACGGTGGATCGAGATCCCGCGACCAACGGTGATGTATCCCATTACCTTATCGCCCGGGACTGGTTGACAACATTGCGAATACCGAACCATCAAATTGTCCATGCCCTGGATCTTCACGCCCTTCGGCGTGGCCCAGACGCGGCGCACCAGTTTCGACAGCGGCGTCGTCGTCCGCTCCGTCGCCTCCTCTTCTTCCTGGCCGCCGAGCACGGCGCGTACGACCTTCGCGATCCCGATGTCTCCCCGCCCGACCGTCGCGTACAGGCCGTCGACCCCGCCGCGGATGCTCAGCTTCTGCGCCGCCAACTCCAGCTCCGCATCGGTCGGCTTGGCCTTCCGACGTCGCCACTCGCGGGTGAGGATGTCCTTTCCAAGCTGTGCCGCGGAGTCGTGTTCCTCGTCGCGGATCCAATTGCGGATCCGGTGGCGCGCCCGGCTCGTCCGCACGAAGCCAAGCCAGTCGCGATTCGGTCGCTGGCTGTCCGACGTGAGAATCTCCACGGTGTCACCGTTCTTCAGCGCCCGGGAGAGTGGGGCGATCCGTCCGTTCACCTTCGCGCCGGCGCAGCGATTGCCCACTTCCGTATGCACGGCGAACGCGAAGTCAATCGGCGTGGCGCCGCGCGGCAGCTGCTTCACGTCACCTGCCGGGGTGAACACGAAGATCTCGTCCTGGAACAGCTCGATCCGCAGGAACTCGAGGAACTCTTCCGGCTCGTGGGTCTCCTGCTGCCACTCGAGCACCTGCCGGAACCACGACAGCTTCTCGTCCACTTCGTCGCCGCGGGCGCCTTCCTTGTA
>JARFPW010000298.1 GCA_029288095.1 Gemmatimonadota bacterium | reverse complement strand
GGCCCTGATGGAACACAACACCCGGAATCCTGACCGCGTGTTGTGGCACATGCACGGTGTCTGGGCCGAGCTACCTCCAAACGGCGATTTCCGGAACGCCAGGTGGGAGTCCGAATTTTTCGCCGAGATGCGGCGGGTCGTCGACCTGCTGCACGGATGGGCCGTGATCCCTCCAGTCCCGGGACGTGCTTCCGGAAAGTACACGGCGGACGTATCGCCCTGGACCCTAGGGTATCTGATAGGCCGGGAATGGGAACCCTTCTCCGTCGAGGCCTACAACCGGCGATACTTCTGGCAGTCGAAGTGGCGCGGGCAATTCCTTCGCCTGGATGGCGGACAACCGATGGACGTGTGGCTCGCCAAGGCCTGCGAGGAGATGATCCGGCACGAGACGGAGGTCTTCGGTACCCAGCGACCGATCGGTTACACGAGCTGGCCGACGCTGGACCCCCAGGTTCACCCGACCGAAACGACCGTCGAGGAAGAACTGGAACTGCGGCGCGCACGGGGCGAGACCGTCCTGCGGGAACCCCTCGAATACGACAACGACGCCGTGTCGCTCGACGCCTCGCTCGTCCGGCCGACCGCAGATCTCCCGGCGGGGTACTTCGCGGCGGTCCATGCCTACCCGTACTACCCGGACTTCATCGCGCTCGAACCCGAGTACAGGAATGGCCGCGGACCCGAGGGCCCATCCAACTATTTTGCCTACCTGCAGAGCCTCAAGCGGGCGCTTCCAGGTCTGCCGATCGTCATCGCCGAGTACGGCGTGCCGGCCAGCATCGGCCTCGCCCACCTCGAGCCTCACGGGTGGCATCATGGGGGACACGATGAGCAGGAGATGGCGCGGATCAACGGTCGGCTCACGCGTGAGATAGCCGCTGCCGGAATGGCCGGCGGCGTCCTGTTCGCCTGGATCGACGAGTGGTTCAAGAAGAACTGGATCGTCGTCGATTTCGAGATTCCACTGGACCGCAATCGATTGTGGTTGAATCGAATGGACGCGGAGCAGCACTACGGGGTTCTGGCCCTCGAACCCGGCCGCCGGATGCCGGGCGACACCTATCGCGAGCGCCGGTCCGCGTGGCAGAACCAGGAGCCGCTCTACCTGGAGAACGACGGCACGGCGTTGCGGGCGTTCGCCGATGAGGCGTATCTGTGGCTCGCCTTCGAGCCCGGGGCCGTGGGGATCGTTCAAGAACTTCTCGTCGGGTTCGACACGAATGAGCCCGGAGCGGGCGATTTCGAATGGCCGGGGCGGACGGGCCCACCTTCCCCAGTCGGTCTGGAGTTCGTACTCCGGATCACCGCCGACGAGGCGCGGTTGCTTGTCGACCCCACCTCGAATCCGATCGGGATCGACACGGTCCGCCAGGGACTCGATGCGAGCCGGGTGGCCATGCGGAGTATCCCGGCCAACGCCCCGTCGGGATTCTTCGCAGGCCGCCTGGAGAGCTGCTACCGACGCCCGGTCCGCTCGACCTCCAATCGGGACGGACGCTACGACTCGATGCGTATCGTGACCAACCGCCCTCGGTTTGCGCGCACTGGTACGGAGTACCGTGGCGCCGGCTACGACCGCGGCATCCTGAGGCAGGGGCCACTGCCCGATGGCCTGTGGGAGAGGGCCGGGACGCGGGGCTCGATCGAAGTACGAATCCCTTGGACTCTGCTAAACGTCACCGACCCGAGCCAACGGCGCATTCTACATGACGAGGTCGACGTTGCAGACGGATGTGGCGGCGCTGGAGACGTGCCGTTTGGGACCATGACCATTGACGAGTTTCGCCTGGTTGCGGTGGCGAGAACTGGCCCGGAAGACTGGCAGTCCCTCCCTGCCTCGATGTCGGAGCCCGATGTAGCCGCCTTCACCTGGCCCACCTGGGACCAGCCGACCTGGGAAGCACGTCGCAGGCCGGTGTTCGACGAGATGAAAAGGGTCTTCCGCGACCTTTCTTCCGGCTCACAGGAGTTGAGTGAATGAACACCTCGACTCGACCCATGACGATTCACCGCACTCTCAGTAGCGCACTGGTCGCGCTGCTGGCCTGTGCCATGTCCGCGACTGCCCAGTCGCCGGCGGACTCCGCCTGGCTGGCAGGGGATGTCGACCTTGCGGGGCAGCTCTATGCCGAGCGCCTGGCTGCGGACTCGACGGATGAACTCGCCCTTCATCGAGTGGCGCTCATGCACGCATGGGATGCGCGATACGAGGAGAGCCTGGAGCTGTTCGAACTGCTGGTGAGTCTCGCCCCGAACAACGCGGAGGCTCTGCTCGATCGGGCCAAGGTCATCGCCTGGCGGGGAGATATCCCGGAGGCGATCCGGGAGGTCGAGAGAGTCCTGGAGATGCGTCCGTCGTACATGCCGGCGCTTGCGGCGCGCGCCCGATATGAAGCCTGGAGCGGTGACCTGTCGTCGGCGATCTCGATGCAGGATGAGCTGCTGCAGCAGATGCCAGGTGACCGGGACGCATGGATATCTCAGGCCACTTACCTCGTGTGGGACGACAGGCTGCAGGAAGCGGTAGCCATCTACGACAGTCTCCTGCGAACGGACCCCGCGGATCGTCAGAGCCGGCTCGGGCTGGCAATGGCGCTGGCCTGGTCCGGTCAGCTCGACCCCGCGTCGCGGCTGTACGTCGGGATGCTCGAGCGGGATCCGGAGGACATCGAGGCGCTGATGGGACACGCTCGCGTCGCCGCGTGGGGCGGACACCTCAAGGAAGCTGAGGAGCGCTGGCGACAAGCCGTGGAGGTCACTCCCGATAATGGCGCGGCCCACGCCGGTCTCGGGCAGACCCTTCGCTGGCAGGGTCGAGAAGCGGCGGCGCAGGATGCTCTGACCCACGCGAACAGGCTTTCGCCCGGCAACCGGGAAGCGGCGGACGAGCTGGTGGAACTGCGACGCGGGTTCGCGCCGCGTGCCGGCACCCGTCTTCTGTTCGTGTCCGATTCGGACGACAATGAGACGCTCACCGTGGAGACACGAGGATCCTGGCATCCGGCCGCATCCTTGCTGCTCGAGGCCCGGGCGTATGCTCGGGACGCGCGAATCGACGGCGCGACGCAGCTGCAGAGGGCGTCTGGTGGCCTCATCCTGGGGGCTACCGTCGAGCTCGAGCCCGGTTGGGACCTCAAGGGTTCGCTAGGGGCGAGCGTCGCCGACGGAACGGGCAGCACGACAGCCCTACTCGGGGCCACCGTGACCACTCCCGGCAGAAACTCCGTCGTCGGTTCGCTGGGAGTCTCGCGGACGGCGCTCGACGAGTCCGCACTCCTGATCGAGAACGGCGTCGTCGTAGAGCAGGTCTCCGTCGGAGCTCGGGCACGGGTCGGACGCCTTTGGCGGATTGATGGAAGCGCGTCGGTGGCCCGGTTCGAGGGCACGACGTCCAACCGACGCTTTGCGGGCACGGCCTACGTTGTGCGGACGCTGTCGAGCGCGTGGAGCGTGGGGTTGTTCACGAGGGCGTTCGGCTTTCAGAAGGACCTGCAGGATGGGTATTTCGACCCGGACCTCTACTGGATCGGCGAGGTGACCGGCCAGTGGAAGCGGTCGGTTGGCAACTGGCGCTTCAGCGTGGACGCGGCGCCTGGCTTGCAGCAGGTCAGTTCAGGGGGAGAGACATCGGCGACAGTCCGCGTAGCAGGTCGGGTTGCTGTCGGGCTCGGTCCCGGCCGGGAGATCGGTCTGGACGCGCGCTACTCCGCCAGCGGTCTGAGCAGCCTTTCGAGCGGCGGGTCCGACTACGAGTACATATCGGTTGGTGTGGCCGGGAGCTGGGCCTTCGACTGAGGTCAGGCCGGCAGCGTGAAGAAGAAGGTCGTCCCCTCACCGGGAACGGACTCCAACCACATTCGGCCCTCATGACGCTCGACGATCCGTCGGCAGACAGCCAGACCGATTCCCGTGCCTTCAACATCGTCCGCCGTGTGGAGCCGGTTGAACATCTCGAACACATGCTCCCCGTCCTCCTCCTCGATACCTATGCCGTTATCGCGCACGGCGAACTCCCAATCCGCATCCCGCCGGGTTGCGGTGATCTCGATGTGCGGCGGCTCCTGCCCGCGGAACTTGATTGCGTTCCCGATCAGGTTCTGGAACAGTTGTCCGAGCTGAAGCCGCTCTCCCTCCACCGTGGGCAAACGACTGACGGAGAGCACCGCCGATGATTCGGTGATCGCCGTTTGCAGGTTCGCCCGGGCCCAGTCCACCGCCTCCCCCAGATCGACCGCCTCGGGGTCGCCGGCCGCCAGTTGAACTCGGGCATACGCCAGCAGTCCCTGGATCAGCTCCTGCATTCGGTCGACGCCCTCAACCGCATGCCGCATGTACTCGCGCGCTGTTTCGTCCAACTGTTCCCCGTATCGCGTGGAAAGAAGCTGCGCATAACCCGCCACCATGCGGAGCGGTTCCTGAAGGTCATGGGAGGCCACGCGCGCGAAGTTTTCAAGCTCTTCGTTCGAGCGCCTCAGTTCGTTGGCCGCCCGCAGGCGTTCCGTGCGATCGCGGACCGCCGCCAGAACGAAGGACTTGTCCTCGGTTTCCATCGGGCTCAGGCCGATTTCCACATGGACCTCAGAGCCGTCCTTTCGCAGCGCCGTCAGGTCCCGCCCGGCACCCATCGACCGCGCCGCGGGCTCGTCGGCAAACTCGGCCCGGAGAGCCGGGTGGCCCGCCCGGTACCGCTCGGGCACCAGGATCTCCAGAGGTTCTCCCAGAAGTTCCTTGCCTTCGTAGCCGAACAGGTCCTCTGCCGCGTGGTTGACCATGGCGATCCTGCCGTCGCTGCCCATCATCAGCATCGCTGTCGGGGACGCCTCCAGGGCGATTCGGAATCGCTCGCGTGCTCTGCGCAACTCCGTGACATCCCGGGCAATCGCATACAGCAGACCCGTCCCGGCGTCGGGGTGGGCGGTCCAGCTGAAGTAGCGGTACGTGCCGTCTTCACACCGATAACGGTTTTCGAACGCTACGGTCGGGATTCCCTCGCCCAGACGCTCCACTTCCCGGACGGTCGCGGCGACATCATCAGGATGGACGAACTCCAGAAACGGACGCGACAACAACTCCTCGGTAGACCACCCGAGGATGCGTTCGAATGACGGGTTCACCCGCTTGAAGTAGCCGTCCGGACTGGCGATACAGAACAAGTCAAGCGAATCGTCGAAGAACTGTTCAAAATCGTAGTCCATTGGGAATTCTTCACTCTCACCGACTCCGGCGGCAAGGCCGGGCTCCGGCACGTCGTCAGGCCTGAGTACGCGGAATCCAGTCGGCAAGAGCCTGGAGCAGCGACGACACGATGCCGCGAGCAGCCTCGTCGACCAGCACTCCGTCTGCGACCTGCCCGCTCACACTCATGAAGTGCACTTCGGGCTTCGACATGACGATCGCTCCTGCGGCGGCCAGCGTCTGGCGCAATTGAGGCTGTGCTCGGGCGGTGCCGAGCCGACCGGGCGACGCACCGAGAACCGCCGCCGGTTTTCCCGCGAGCGCCGCCGCTTCGGCCACGCCTTTGCGTGACGCCCAATCCAGGGCGTTCTTCAGGACGCCGGGGACCCCTGAGTTGTACTCCGGCGTCGCGATGAGCAGCGCATCCGCTTCTCGAATCGCCTGCTTGAGCGCGGTGACGCTTTCGGGATCCCCCTCGGCTTCCACATCCTGATTGAACAGCGGCACCTCACCGAGCCGCCCGAACGGGATGATGTCCATTCCGG
>JARFPW010000115.1 GCA_029288095.1 Gemmatimonadota bacterium | reverse complement strand
GATCCTCGATGTTCTGCAGTACATCCAGCTGGAAGAAGCCGTCCGGCGCCTTGATCCTCCACAGGCGATCCCTGATCTCCAGTCCGAGACCGATCCGGCCGTTCGGAATCCACTCGACGCCGGCCCCTGCCGTGAACATCGATGCCGTTCCGATCTTGTACTGGAACGGGACATCCTCTACCGCCATCAGCGAGTCGGAGACTTCTTCGCCCAGTCCCTTGAGAACACCACCGGTCAGCACGATGTAAGGCTGAAGCTGGTGCAGTGTGCGGCGGCCGGTGAGTGCGATCTGGAAGCCCCCCTCGATCACGAGCCAATCCGCGTTGACCGTATCCACGGGTGCTGGCCCGGCCGGGAGCCGCGGGTCGATGACGGCCCGTTCCGAATTCCCGAGTCCGAACCCGATCTCCAGCGACAGCGGACTGCTCACGCGAGCTCGCAGCCGGGCTCCGAACGCTGTGGAACCTCCGGGACCGATTCCCAGGCTTCCCCGGTCGCTCGACTGATTGCCGGCGAACACACCAACGCGGAGCGATCCGTCCACCCAATCGTACGGCGTTTCGATGCGCTCCTGTGCCAGGATCTGTCCAGGAATCGCCAGGCTTGCAAGAAAAAGAACGGCGAGGACGAACCTCACCGATGGATTGCTTGATTTCAACGTCGAATCCCGTGGTTGCCGTTATTGACACTCGTTCCGCGCGCCGTCTATACTCGACCGGACGGATGGAGGTCCCGCGTTCAGGCTGCGGGGCCGCCGCGCCACCGAAATCCTCGGTATGCGTGGTCGAGCCAATGTAGAAGGGCTGCCCCGCCTATACCAGATCGCGTGACGTCTTCAATCTCCAGACTCGGTTTGCTGTGTGCGGCTTGTTTCATAGCCTCTGTGCCGCCCACGCAGGCGCAGACGGTTGAGGTCGTCGCGGCCCAGGAGAACTTCCGCAAGGTTCCCCGCGCGTCGAGCGACAATCGCCTCGCGACCCTGCTGCGGGGGGCCGAGTTGCAGGTCACGGAGACCCGCGGCCGCTGGCTTCGGGGAGCGATCGAGGGCTGGATCTGGGCGCAGTCGACCGAGACCACGGATCGGGACGGATTCGATCGGATCGTCTCGAAGTCACAAGGGGAGAACCTGCGCAGCGGCCCGGACGGAGGCGCCCGCCGAATCGCGATTCTAATGCGCGGCATGCTCCTGGACAGCCTGGAAACGCAGGGCCCGTGGACACGGGTACGACGGGAAGCTTGGATCTGGTCCGAATCCACGGCCGCCCTCGACTCCGCACCATCTGTCGAAGCGGATTCCGATCTGCCTGCGCGACCGCCACCTGCGCCGTCATTGTCGGACCGGCTGATCGTGGCATCGGACGCCGCGGGCCTGCTGCTGGCACCGGATGGCGATACGACGGCCGTGTTGCAGCAGGGTACCGATCTCACGGTGCTCGCCCGCCAGGGCGGCTGGACCCGGGTCCGCCTCGAGGGCTGGATATGGGAGCCGTCGGCAATGCCCGCCGACTCCGCCTCCTCGGAAGCGGTGACTCTGGACGTACTGAGGACCAACCCGCAGCAGTATCGCGGCCGCCGCGTCGAGTGGACCGTGCAGTTCGTGGCCCTTCAGCGGGCCGAGGCCATTCGCACCGACTTCTACGAGGGAGAGCCGTACTTTCTGGCCAGGCCACCCGCTTCGTCCAGAGGCAATCTCTACGTGGCGGTACCTCCCGAGCTGCTTCCCGTGGTGGAGGAGCTGTCGCCGCTGCAGACAGTAGACATCGTGGCCCGGGTGCGAACGGGGCGTTCAGCTCTAATGGGCGTACCGATCCTCGACCTGATCGCGCTGCGCTGAGGATGACCGGGAGCGGCGTATCGCTGACGGATGCCGGCACAGGTGGTAAGAAGTCCGGCCCCCAACACGGCCGGCGAAAGCTGCCGGCGGCCCGAGCGATCCTGTGGACTCCCGGAGACGCGATCGGGTCTGCGGTCGTCGATCGCCCTGCCAGACCCGACTCGTACGAGACCTTCATACATCGGAGCGTCATCTCCGGCATCAACCGTCATGTCGATGACGACGGGGAGGCGCGATTCGGATTCCTGCTCGGCCACCTGTACCGGTGTCCGGACACGGGGATCCGCTATTCGGTGGCGGACACGGCGATTGCCGCTACGGAGGAATTTCTGGAGGACGCGTCCGGCTCATTTCTGATTCGCGCCTGGGCGGACGCGCAACCGGTATTCGCCGGGCATTCCGGTGTGCTCCTGGGCTGGTACCACAGTCACCTCCTTCTCGGTCTTTCGCTCAGCGGTTCCGACGAAGACGCCAACGAGCGGTACTTCGGCCAGCCCTGGCAGATGTCGATCGTTGTCGTCCCCGATCCGGTCCGGCCTCTCGGTGGAGTATTCCGGTCCGATCCGGACGCCGGCGTGGCCGAGCGCCGAAGGCCGTCTCCGTTCTACGAACTGCTCGACGACCGGGAGGATGCGGTTGGCGGGGCGGCGTCGGCCGTCGTGTGGACGAACTACGACATTGATAGGGGCGAACCGGTCGCCGAAGTAAAGGCCGGGAGATTCGAGATGACCGCGCCGGCCCTCCAGCGCGAGCGAAGCGTTGGCCCGACGCGGCCCGTGCAACTGGTGATACCGGGTGACGGGAGGTCGTCCGGGTTGTTCCCGGCGTTCCAGCGCCGAGCCTGGTGGCCGATCGGCGTGTTTGCGATGGTGATGCTGTTCGTCGCCCTGCTCACGATCGCTCGTGGGCTCGATCGCTCTCCGGTCACCACGCTGCCTCAGGAGAGGACGGTTCGCACGCTGGAGGAACGACGGTTCTTCGATGCCGTGGACGGGTTGGCCATCGCGGTCGAACGGTATGCGGAGCGATCCGCCGATTACGAGGCCGGCCGCATCGGCTGTGATCTCCTGGCCACCGGCTATGCCGGGGCGGACGCGTCGTTCGTCCGTATTGCGGCACGGTTCGGGGAGTTGGGGCCGGAGCCAGCGGAAGATGCCCAGGGAGCCTACGACACCTCGACCACCGAGATGGCCGCCATCAATACTCACTTCGACGGATCGGGGTGCCCAAGGCCCTGATCCGCGTGGAATCTGAGGAATCTGCATGACCACCAATTACCGGCCCGCGGTCCGGCTGACCGCCGCCGCCTGCTGTTTGATCGCAATAGTCCTAGCCTCGCCACGATCGGTCGATGCCCAGGACACCGAACTCAGAAAGAGCGACATCGTTCGCCTGCTCTCGGGGTCCACGTACACGGCAGCGGAGGTCGCGTCGATCGTCCGCGCCAACTGCCTGTCATTTGAACCGACGGAGCGCGATTACGCCGATTTTCGCGATCTCGGTGCCGATGCATCCGTAGTCTCGGCCATCCAGGGATGCGTCCAGGGTGTGGCGCCGGTGCCTGAGCCGCAGGCTCTGCCCACAGTAGATGTGCAACCGGAGGCGGACACGGTGACTGCGGCGGCCGGAGAGGAAGCCTCGATCACGATTGCGGTGCGGCTCGGCGGCCAGGTGGCGTCCGGCGTCCAGGTCGTGCTTCGCGGCCCCACGCAGGCGGACGGGACCGTCCCGCGATGGGCCGCGCGATCAGGGCCGGATGGCCTCGCCACCGTGCGAGTTCCGGCGGGCACCGGAATCCGGGACTATCCCCTCCTCGTCGATGTCGTCGGCGCCCGGCTGACAGGCCGTCGGGCCGTGACGCTCCTCACCACGGCAGCCGACCCGTCAGACCTGTTCGAGCCGACCGAGTCGGTGGCCATCGATGGCGAGTCGGCGGATCTCGGGATCGGAGTGCAGGACGACTTCGGGAACCCGGTGTCCGGCCTGGCGATCACGGTCGTCCGGCCGTCGGACGAAGTCGTCGTGGCCCGCGGTATTACGGGAGCGGATGGCCTGGTGTACGCGTCCGTCGTGACCGCCCTGATCGCCGGAGAACGGGCGCTCCACGTCCGATCGGCCGCGGGTCCCGTTGGGTCAATCGCTCTCCAGGGCGATGAGCGGCCGGCCACCCTCACTTTCGTGGCCGGGATGGCGCAGGTAGCGCTGCCGGGCCGGCGACTGGCCGAACCCGTGGTGATCGTGGTGACGGACAGCGCGGGAGATCCCGTCGCAGGAACACTCGTCGTGTTCGACATATCCAACGGCCAGCCGGATGATCCGGCAGGCCGGACGGATACCAGCGGCAGAGTCGTACTGCGCGTGACGGCTGGAGCAGAAGATTCGGAGCCCGTCGGGATACGGGTTGTCTCCGGAAACGCGTCCGGTACGCTGGACATTCAGATCCGAACCCGTGCTCAGCTGGCGGCCGAAGCCATGGCGAGGGCCGATCGGTTCGTCGCCGTCGGGAATACACGGGGGGCGATCGCGGCGTACGGAGAGGTCGTCGATTTCGACCCTGAAAGCCTCGAGGCCTGGATCGGTCTCGGTCGAGCGTGGTCGGCGGCTGGCGAGCGCGAAGAGGCGCTGTTCGCCTTCGACCAGGCGCTGTTGATCGATCCGCGGAGTGCGGAAGCCCTGGAGGGCAGGTCGGCGAACACGCCGCGCCGCACGGTGTTTGAGCTGGATGTGTGGGGCGGCAAGACGGATGACAACAACCGCGACGCGGGCATCCGAAACGCCGAGGTACGGGTTCATGCGACAGAAAATGTCGAAGTCCATTTCACGTTCGACAACGCGCTCAATCTGCGCCGCCCGTACCTGACCCGGGGAGATGCCGACCTGAAGGGCTTTTACGGCGGGGTGGGGCTGCGCTGGGGAGCCGAGCGCCAGTTCACGTCGAGCTTCGAGTTCGGCAAGCGGGAATCACCGCCGATTGTCGTCGGAAGTATCGGGACGAACCAGAACAGCTTCACGTTCACGCAGGACGTCCGGACACGCGGTGGTTCCGGGGTCAGTTTCGGTGGCTGGTACGGTCGCTGGTTCGACCAGGATGACTGGAGTGTGTTCGCCGAGGGCCGGTTGGTGGCCGGGTCCGCGGTGACGGTCATCCCGTCGGTATCCTACGGGGATCACGCGGGATCGAACGTCATCGGCCTGGTCGAGTCCACCCGTCGGGCGAAGGAAAAGGAACTGCGCGGTGGGATTCGGTTCCGTTACGAATCCGCCTCCGGCTGGGGCATCGAGCCGGGCGTCGCCGTGGGGGGTGTGACGAGCGACACGCCTGCGCTCGACGGATCCCTGTTCGATGCGACGGCGCGTGTGTGGGTTTCACTCGGCCAGGCCAGGATCCAGGGATACGTCCGCCGGCAATCGCCGCCGGGGACGCCTTCGTTCTGGACGGTCGCGCTTGGACTCGGCTTCTCGGTCCAGGAGCAGTAGTCGGGCCAGTCACACCCGGTGTGCTTGCCTTTTGTCAGACCCTCCGGCTATGATTCCGATCCTGAGTTTCGGGTTTTATTCGGGTAATCAGAGGGGCGATGGCACAGGTCACAGCGCTGGAGACACTGGAGCGTGAAGTCGAGAGAATCGGAGCCCGGCCGGCCGCTTCGTACGCATCCGTTGTAGTCCCGACCGGCCTGCAAATTCTCGATGATCTATTACCGAACGGCGGTTTGCCTAGGGGGCGGGTCGTTGAGTGGTCGGGTCCTGCGTCGAGCGGGAAGACCGCCGTGTTACGGGCGAGCCTCGAGCGCCTGCGTGGCGATGGAGAGTCCGTTGCGCTGATTGACGGGACCGGTGCGTTGTACGCGCCTGATTGGGTGCGGTTGGTTCCCGGTGAGGGAGAGTTCTGGGTCGTGCGTCCGGACTCAGCTGCGGAGGCCACCTGGTGTGCCGATCTGCTGCTGCGCAGCGGTGCGTTCGGTGCAGTGGCGCTACGAATCGCCGAGCCTGCCGCCACCCCACTCGGCCGCGGGGCGTCCGTTCGATTACAGCGCCTTGCCGAGGAGGCGGCCGCCGTCTTCGTCACAGTGGGACACGCTGCGATCGCCGCGTTACGGCTCGGGTTTCGTCCCGGTCATATTGAACCATTGATGAACACCGGATTTGGTCCATTTTTGCCCCCGGTTCGTCCCGTGTGGATCAGGGTCGGTAAACGCGGAGCCACTGAAGTTCCGGTGTTGTGTCCTATTGCGCCCCATAGACGTCTCCCCGCCACGCGGGACCGCAAAGGGCCGCTGTGACTCGGCTGCGGCCGACCCGAATTGCGTCGGTTCGAGTGAACTCCAAAGTCGCGGATGAGGCCTACCATCTCGCCGTTGCACTTTTCGCGGGGTCGCCGCGCGTGGCGGTCGTCGATGACACGTGGTGTCGCGTCGATGCTCGCGGGTGGGATCGGCGAGGCGGGGAATCGGCATTGGCGGATACGTTGCGGCGAGCGGCGGAAGAAGCGGGTTACGAGGGCGTGTGCATCGGTGTAGCAGACACGGCTGTAGTGGCGGACGTGGCCGCGCAGGTGGTCGACGAGTCCGGCATCCGGATCGTCGAAGCGGGCGGCGGACGCGAATTCCTCTCTTCACTCCCGCTGTCGATGCTCAAGCTCCCCGATGAACTGACTGAAACGTTTCATGCTCTCGGTTTCCGGCGGGTGGATGACATCGCCGCCCGGGATGTCAGTGAGTTCGAGGCACGATTCGGCCCCGATGGTGTGCGGGCTCACCGATGGGCCCATGGGCTCGATGACCAGGTGTTTCGAGCCTTAGACACCGTCGAGGCACCCGAAACGACCCTTGAGCTGGACCCTCCAGCCGAGACGTTGGAGCCCCTCCTGTTTGTGTTGCGTCATCTGGTGGCCCGCGCCTGCGCCGACCTGGCATCTGCAGGCCTGTGTGCCGCGCGGATCGAATTGGACCTTCAGGGACGAAACGGTACAGAGACCGCCGTAGCCGTGCCCGCCCGTCCCACGAGACAGGAGCGACTCCTGTACGAACTCTGTCGTGCGGCACTCGAACGAGCGGCCGGTTCGGAGGGCCGGCTCACGACGGCCGTTGAGCAAGTCGTGTTGAGGATCTCTCAAACGGCTCCTCCTGATGCGCGCCAGGAAGATTTGTTCACCCGCCGTTGGCGGGATCCGATGTCAGCGGCAGCGGCTCTGTCGCGTCTCAATGTGCGGCTCGGCCCGGGTGGTGTCGTGCGGCCGTCGGTTCGTCCCGATCATCGTCCTGAATCACGTAGCGTGTGGGAGCCCGCGGAGATCGGCTATGGAAGTCGGGTGGCCAATGCCGGGTTCGAGTCCACCCCGATTCCCAGCGTTCTGCACCTGCTGCCCGAACCGATACCGCTACGGGTTCGGATGAAGGAAGGCCGGCCCTCGGAAATCTGGGGCGATGCCGGGCACGTCGGTCATCACGAACTTGTTGCGGCCGAGGGTCCCGAACGACTGTCGGGCGATTGGTGGAAGGACCCGTATCATCGTGAGTACTTCCGCGTCTGCACACGGGACGGCAGCCTGCTGTGGTTGTTCCGTGAGTATCGGCCGGCAGGAGCGTTCCGCTGGTGGCTGCACGGTTGGAGGGATTGAAGCGACCGTCCCCTAACTGTGTTTGGCCTCCAGTTGCCTCCTGAACGACTCGGCTTCGGCGAGGACCGAAATCTGCTGATCCTGGCGAGCGACCGTTTCCTGCAACTCGAACAGCTGATGCTGAAGCGCCAGCACTTCATCCTTGGCGCCGCCGCGCATGGCCTGAACGATATCCTTAACCATCGGGCGCAACACGAAGTGTGTGGCAACCGCCATCACCGGCACGCCGATCGTGAAGAAGATCGCGACGATCGGAATGAACTCTTCCATGGCAAGCTCCCTGGTGGTCGATGTTAAACAGGTTGTAGATCCATACGCAGCGCCGGTCGGGCTGGTTTCCCGTGCGCTACCCCTGCACCGGTCCGGCGGTGTAGTCGACGAAGTCCCACTGCCGGGTGACCAGACCCTCACGCACTTCGATCACGATTACCGCGGGTTGCTCGAACGCCATGCCGGAATTCACCGAATAGCGCACGGTGCCCATGTAGACAGCGTGATGGTTCGCCACGAACGATTGCTCGACCTCGAGGTCGAAGTCGACGAGGTTCACGTAAATCTGCTCCCGCCGATCCATCAACTGCTCAGCCCCCTGGTACAGCTCACCCGAAGGCGGTCCGAACACCTTCGACGTCGGGTCCTGGTACTGCACATCAGGTGCTACCAGCTCTGCCTGCGCATCGATGTCTTTCTGCAGATAGGCACGCAGGTAGCGATCGGCGATCTCCCTTGTACTCTCGGTGTTCTCGTCGAATTTGTCTCCGAGTCCGAAAGACTGGATGTATTCACCGAAATCCAGTCGTTCGGTGATGCGGCCGTTCTGTGCCCTCAGGACGGTGATGAACGGTATGGCTGTCTCGGCTTCGGAGCCCTCGAACGCCACGGTGAGGGTGCCGCGGTAGAGGGAATATTCGCCCACGGTGAACATCGCCTGGATGTCGAACCACGAGGTGGTGACCCCCCAACTCTTCTGCAGGGCGATAATCTGCTCGGCTCCGTGCACGGGACCTTGGGCGACGCGTCCCTCGAAGACGTCACCCGTAGGGTCGAAGAACACGGCGTCGTCGGCATACACATCCAGCAGATCGTCATACCGCTGCTCGAATGTGAGCTGGACATACGTGTGGGTAACAGTTCGCGTGTCGGGGATTTCCTGCGCGATCAAGACAGGCGCGAATCCAGCCACGGCCAACAGGCCGAGCCGGGCAGCAATGCGTTGCATCGGTGAGCCTCCGTAAATCGATGGGAACGTTCTGCTCTCCTACTTACGAACCTCGTGTGAGTTTCGCGACCGGGCCGCCGATAGTAGACTGGTTTATTCGGTGTTTATTCGGTATCTGGCGCAACCCGGAACTTCCCGATGCAACCAACTCCAGCCGTCGTTCCCTTTGTCGAGCTTTCCGCTCGTTCGGGGTTTTCATTGCTCGATGGTGCGGCAAATCCTGAGGACTACGCCTCGGGAGCGGCGGAGCTCGGGCTACCGGCTCTCGCCCTGACCGACGCATTCGACCTCGGTGGCGCGGTGAGGTTTACACGGGCCTGCGAGGGTGCTGGCGTGAAGCCGATCATCGGGGCGGAAATCCGGATCGAGGGGGCTGGGGCGCGGCCAGCGCTTCGGCTCGTGCTGCTGTGCGAAAATCGTACGGGTTACCATCATCTCGCGGCCCTCGTGAACGAGGCGCGGCTCGCAGGACAGCGCGGGTTCCCGCGGTCCGATCTTCATCGGCTCTCCGCTCGGGGTGACGGATTGGTTTGTCTGTTGATGGGAGATGCGGAAGATCCGCAGTCTCCCGGCATGGCGGCCGCGATTCACCGGCTGCGTGTCCTGTTTTCCGGGCGCCTGTTCCTTGCTCTCGAGCACCACGGCCTGCCAGCGGACTCCCGCCGATGCGCCCGCTGGATCAGGCTCGCCGAGGATCGTGATATCCAGTGGATCCCGGTGAATGCCCCCCGTTACGTACGGTCGCAGGACCGTATCGTGTGTGATGTGCTGACCTGTTTGAAGTACGGGGTCACGCTGGACGAGGCAGGCGATCTGCTGCGACCAAACGCTGAATGGCACCTGAAGGGCGCAGCACAGATGGCGGAACGCTGGCCGACGGATGCTCTGGCCCGCACGGTCGAGATCGCCGAACGCTGTGTGTTCCGGCTCCAGCACCTCGAGCCACGACTGCCTTCGTTCCCCGTCCCGGGTGGTTGCGATCCGCAGGCGTTCTTGCGCGGCCTGGTCGAACAGGGGGCGGAAGAGCGCTATGCCGAACGGCTGTCCGATGCACATACCCGGCAGATCGAGCACGAACTCACGATCATCGGGCGTCTTCGACTGGCGGATTACTTCCTCATCATGTGGGACATCGTCCGGTTCGCGAATCGTCGCGGAATCCTCGTGCAGGGCAGGGGGTCCGCCGCGAACTCGGCCGTGTGCTACTGTCTCGGCATCACGGCCGTTGATCCCATCGGGTTTGAGTTGCTGTTCGAGCGCTTTCTATCGGAGTCCCGGAACGAGCCTCCCGACATCGACCTCGACATCGCTCATGAAGACCGTGAGGAAGTTCTTCAGTACGTGTACGACACGTACGGACGTGACCACGCGGCGATGGTATGCGAGTCGATCACGTATCGCGGCAAGATGGCTGTACGCGACGCGGCACGTGTGCTCGGCTATCCACAGGAAATCAGCGACCGGCTGTCCATCGAAGTGGACCGTGGTGGAGCGGGGGACGCGGCCGATCGGCTGGCCGCAGGGGGGCTCATGAAAGCCGGCCTGGATCCCTCGGATCCTCGATCCAGGGCACTTGTCCGCGCCGTACGCGGGCTGGAGGACCTGCCACGGCACCGGTCGATTCACGTGGGTGGCTTCGTGCTCGCGTCCCGCCCACTCGGTGAACTCGTCCCGATCGAACGCGCTTCGATGCCGAATCGGACGATCATCCAGTGGGACAAGGACGATCTCGATCTGCCGTGGTTCGTGAAATTCGATCTGCTGGGACTCGGAATGCTCACGATGCTCGGTCGAGCGATTCGATACGTGCGTGAAACACGGGATGTCGCTCTGGATCTCGCGACACTGCCACCGGACGACCCCGATGTGTATGACATGATCTGTGCGGCGGATACGGTGGGCGTGTTCCAGATCGAGTCCCGGGCCCAGATGAACACGCTGCCGCGCCTCAAACCCCGGTGCTTCTACGACCTGGTAGTGGAGGTCGCGCTCATCCGCCCCGGGCCGATTCAGGGGGATATGGTTCATCCGTATCTGCGGCGCCGGGCCGGCGAGGAACCCGTCACCTATCTCGATCCACGGCTCGAACCGATCCTCCGGCGGACGCTCGGTGTGCCGCTGTTTCAGGAGCAGGGCATGAAGGTGGCGATCGCGCTCGCCGGTTTCACACCCGCCCAGGCCGACACGATGCGGCGAGCGATGGGATTCAAGCGTTCGCATCGCGCCATGCAGGCGGTGGAGGACGACCTGGTCGCCGGCATGAAGCGGAACGGGGTCGCGCCGGATGCCGCGGCGCAGGTCCTCAAACACCTCACGGCATTCGCGAACTACGGATTTCCCGAAAGTCATTCCGCGAGCTTCGCGTTGCTCGTCTATGCGTCTTCGTGGCTCAAGTGTCACTACGCACCCGAGTTTTACGCGGCGCTTCTCAACTCGCAGCCGATGGGGTTTTATTCACCCGGGACGATCATCCATGATGCCCGACTGCACGATGTCGAGATTCGTCCGGTCGATCTCGCGCTTTCCGATTGGGACACGACGCTGGAGCGCGGATCGGAGGATCGCGGTGCGGA
>JARFPW010000261.1 GCA_029288095.1 Gemmatimonadota bacterium | reverse complement strand
GCGTGAAGCGGCGGCCGGCGTGTATCTGTACGTGATCAGATTCGATGATCGTGTCGTGTCAGGCCGCTTGCTGCTGCTGCGCTAACCCGCTGTCGTACGCTGGTCCGGATCATCCTCGAGCCGGTCGACGAGTTTCGCGTCCGGTTCGACGAACAGGGTCTTCGCGCGCTGCGTGATCACTGAGCCGGGACCCGATTTTCGTGGCTTCCGGACGTACTTCCGTCGGGTCCAGGACACCGGCACGAGGCCACTGCCCCGCGCCCGGCTCATGACCGCAGCTACTACCGCCGCTTCCTTTAAGTCGCGTTTCGGAGGATTCTGGTTTCGCCGGTTCCAGCGCAGTACCACGTGCGAGCCGGGTGCCTCTCTCACATGCATCCATATGTCGTCCGGAGATGAGTGCCGGAACGTGAGAGCGTCGTTGTCCCGGGCCGAACGGCCCACCCGAATCTCCAGCCCGCCGGTGGTCCGGTAGATGCGATAGGGCAGCCGCTGGCCCGGAGTGACGGCATCCGGCTTCTGCTGCCCGCTACCCGCAGGCAGCCCGGCCACCGCCCTCAGAGCGGGCGTGGGTCCGGTCTCTCGCAGGTCGCCCAGCGCCATACGGAGTTCGTCAACGGCTCTCTCAGTGACGGCTATCCTACCGGGAAGCTCTCGCGAGGCCCGATCGAGGCGCCGCGCCCGCTCGTAGTACGCCTCGGCATTGCTCACGGCGTCGAGCTTCGGATCCAGCTTCACGACCGTGCGTTCGCCGGAAAAATCGTCCAGCTCCACCTCTCCGACGCCGGGGGGAACCGAACCCTTCCGGGCCAGCAGGAGATGACCGAGATCGCGGAGCTCGGAGGCATTCCGTCCGGCCTCGAGCTGAACGTTGAGCGCACGGAGCTTCCGCGTCGCACGGTCGAGCCGCGTTTCGAGCGCCTCGGCGACGGCAGCGGTTTCCGGATCCTCGCCGGCGAGCCCGACCGCCCGTTTCGTTTCGTCGTCCCGACTCACGACACGGTCAAACGCCTCGAGCAGAGACGGTGCCTGCTGGGCCTCCGGACCCTCAAGGGAACTCGGATACGGCTGCCATTGAGTCCTGTGCCGGATCAACCATCCTTCCGGGGGGTCCGCCTGGATGAACTCGCGAAGCTGGACATACCGTTCGTAGCTATCGAGAGCCCCGGACGAGGTGGGCTCCGGAAACACGAAAGACTTGTTGAGGTTGCTCAGAAATGCGATCCGCCCGACCAGGCTGGTCGCGGGCTCTGACGTGGAATGCAGGAGGTCGTCCCAGGCAGCCCGCGTCGGAACCTCGGCCGCCCACAGACGCTCAGACTGTGGAGGGTCCCAGCCGGAGCCCAGCTGAATGCTCGTCGCGCCGCGTCGCCGGTGAAGCAAGGCCCGCACGCGGCCCGCAACGTAGACGGCGTTGCGTCGCTGCGTCGCCAGTTCGAACACCAGTCGTTCGGGAGAGGCGTCCGGCTCGACGACGAGTATCAGCGAAAGCCGCCGCGTGTCCGGATCCACCAGGACCCGGTCGACCAGCCGGCGCCCGGCCAGGACTCCGCGGTCGCTCCGTCGACCCCGCCGTGGTTGTGGCGGCTGCCGAACGAGGCACCCGAGCCGGGGATGCAACAGCCAGATCCAGATCGCGTCGTCGAACACGAGTCGGACCCGGCGAGGCTGTTCCTCGAACATGACAGCCTCCAGACGATGTCCGGACCACTGTCGGTGCAGCTCGGTCCCCAACGCTGCCGTGAGTGCCGAGTCGAACAACACCGCCATGTTCTGCCTCTCGTGTGAATCCAACTTCACCGAACCGGTATTGCGCCTCCGGGCGCCCGGTATATTCTTGGCTCAGATGCTACTCGACCAACTCTCGTGCCGATCGTTGTCACCGTGCATCCTCTGATCGAGGCGGCCGGGCGTCATGGTGAGTTGCCTTCCTGGTCCTGCCTTTCCGGCCCGCGGCGGGAGCACGCTGAGAGGGTCACGGCGCTCATCGGCGAGTGGAACCTAGCGCTGGCGGTACCCGAAGCGGAACAGATACGTCGTCGCGCGGCCGGGATGCTCCACGACGCTCTGAAGGATGTTCCGCCTGATGACCTGAGACGTCTGGTCCCGGGCGAGTGGCCGGACGCACTGCTGCACGCGCCGGCTGCCGCTCTCCAGCTCCGAGAGGAAGGCATCAAGGACGAGGAGTTACTGCTCGCCATCCAGTATCACTCGGTCGGTCATCCAGAGTTCGGCGCGTTGGGTGAGCAGCTCTACATGGCGGACTATCTCGATCCTGGAAGGGATTTCGGCGCGGAAGGGAGGGAAGCCCTGCGAGCCAGGATGCCGGACGCCCACGACGAAGTCCTTGTATCCGTGGCCCGGGGCCGGATTACCGCCCGCCTCGAGGCGGATGCGCCAGTGCTGGAGGCCTCCATCCAATTCTGGAACCGGATCATCGACGCATGAAGGATCGACTGCATACGGGCCTCGTCGTAGGCGTGCTCCTGCTGGTCGGGGCCCTGCTGGGTTCCAGCCTGCTGGAGTGGGGTGACCGGCGGCAGGCAACCCCGGCCGACCTGGCGTCGAGCAGTGCGGACACACGAACCACGATGGGAGGGGACCGGCAACGTGCGAGCGTGGAGGTGCTGAATGGCACCGGAGTCATAGGTGCTGCTGCGCGCGTGAGCGAGCGACTGCGCAACATGGGTTTTGACGTGAAGACGTTCGGCAACGCCCCCGACTTCGATCAAGATCGTTCCGTGCTGATCGACCGTTCGGGCAGAAGCTGGGCCACCAAGGCGATCGCGGACTCGCTGGGTGGCCTCCCCGTCAGGAGCGAAGTCTCACCCGAACTTTACCTGGACGCTACGCTCATTCTGGGTCCGGATTGGGAGCGACTCCTGACGCCGCGGCCCCGCTGAGCCCACGCTCCAGTCTCAACTGACCGCACGCCGCCGCAATGTCCTGGCCGCGGGGTGTCCGGATCGCCGCCGGCACACCGGCGTCGGTGAGAACGGAAAGAAAGCGCCGGACTGCAGACGCCGGACTGGCCTTCCAATCGCGACTCGGGATCGGGTTCCACGGGATCAAGTTCACGAAGACGAGCCGCCGCCCGAGCAAGCCGACGAGCTCCCGGGCGGTGTCCTCAGCGTCGTTCACACCGTCGATCAACGTGTATTCGAACGTGACCCGCCGACCCTTCCTGCCCTGATACTCGTCGATAGCAGCGAACAGATCGTCGATCGGGTATCGTCGCTCGATCGGTACCAGGCTGAGGCGGAGCTCGTGATTCGGCGCATGCAGGGAAACCGCCAGCTTGAACGGTTGAGGGAGCTCTGCGAGCGCGAGTATCCCCGGGATCAGGCCCACCGTGGATACTGTGATCCGGCGGGCCCCCAGCCCGAAACCGGCGTGAATGATCTCGAGAGAATCGAATACCGCGTCCTGATTGGCCAGCGGCTCGCCCATTCCCATGTAGACCAGATTTCCGATCGGCCGCTCATAGGCTGTTCTGGCGATTCGGTCTGCGTCTCTGAACTGTCCCACGATCTCACCGGTGTCGAGTTGGCGCCGGAAGCCGAAGTCGCCCGTGGCACAGAATCGGCACCCCAGAGCGCAGCCGACCTGAGACGACAGACACAACGTGATCCTCCCCGGTGTCGGGATGAGGACGGATTCGACCTCTTCGCCGTCAGCCAGGCGCCAGAGATGTTTGATCGTCCCATCCGTAGAGCGCCCCTCGAACGACCGGTCAGCCGGCCGCAAGGAGAACTCCTCGTCCATGCGCTCCCGCAGCGGTAGCGGCACGTTTGTCATCACGTCGAACGACCGGGCCCGGCGCACGTACATCCACTCCATGACCTGGTCGGTCCGGTAGGCCGGCTCTCCCGCCGCGGCCACGGCCCCGGCGACAGCGGATCGAGCCATACCCGGACGAAGGCCCAGCAGTTGGACTCGTCTCGCCGGCTCAGATTCGTTGCCCGTCACGACCGCTCCGCTCTGAAGTAGCTCACTCGGCCGGCGACCCCCCGGGGGGGCGCGTTCGCGGCCGCAGGCCGCTAACATATGGCACGATCGAGCCCGGACGATATGCCGGGCGCCGGACGAGAGGAGCTTGAGAGGATCAGGATCGAGACGACGAACTGGGACGCGACTGAATATCGCGACGCGGGGTGTGGCCAGTTGACCGGTGATTGGGCCGACCGGACCGTCCGCCTGGCAGGTTGGGTCCATAGACGCCGAGATCTTGGCGGAGTTCTGTTTGTTCACCTGCGCGATCGCAGCGGTCTCGTGCAGCTCTCGTTCGGTCCTGACTGGACGACGGCACCGGCCGCGGAGATTGCGGCGTCACTTTCCCCTGAAGACGTGATCCAGGTCGAGGGTCGAGTGGTGCAACGTCCTGAATCCGCAATCAACCCAGAAATGAAGACGGGGGAGATCGAAGTGCTCGTCTCGGACATAGAGGTCCTGTCCGGGTCGGATCCACTCCCGATTCTGGTCGCCGTTCCGCCGGAGGAAGACCTTCCGTCTGAGGAGTTGCGACTGCGCCACCGGGTCCTGGATCTGAGGCGTCCCGAAATGCTGCGCAATTTCGAAATTCGGCATCGGGCGACCCGGGCTGCGCGAGCCGCGCTGTCCGACATGGGATTCATCGAAGTCGAAACGCCGTTCCTGACGCGCCGCACTCCCGAGGGCGCCCGCGACTATCTGGTTCCGAGTCGGCTGCACCCGGGCGAGTTCTACGCGCTGCCCCAGTCGCCCCAGCTGTACAAGCAACTTCTGATGACAGCTGGATTCGACCGGTATTTTCAGATCGCACGCTGCCTAAGGGATGAGGACCTGCGCGCGGATCGCCAACCCGAGTTCACGCAGATCGATGTCGAGATGGCGTTCGTCGGCGAGGAAGATGTCTATGCCGCCTGTGAGCGCATGCTGCAGAGGGTGTTCGCTGAGGCGTTGTCCGAGGACATCGCCACTCCTTTCTCTCGCCTGACGTGGTCCGAGGCCCTGGAGTCCTACGGGACGGACAAGCCGGATCTGCGGATCCCCTGGAAACTGGTGGACTTTTCGGCAGCGCTTACCGGAATCGGGTTCGGGATCTTCGACGCCGCCCTCGAGGCGGGAGGACGCGTGCGCGGGTTTGTCGCTCCCGGAGGAGCGGTCCTCAGCCGGAGTGCGCTCGACAAACTTGACGAAATCGCGCGCGCTGCTGGAGCACGGGGCGTGCTGTGGACCAAGCGGACGGCTGACGGCTATTCGGGACCCGTGGCCAAAGTGCTGGGCGGTTCCGCCGGAGAGGCGCTGGCCCGCCAATTCGAGCTCGCCGAAGGTGATCTCGTCCTGCTTGTTGCCGGTCTTGATCGGGAGACGTCGCCGCCGCTCGACGCCGTTCGCCGCGCGGTGGCGACCGAACTCGATGCGGTGGGGGCCACCTCCGCCTGGTTGTGGGTCACGGAGTTTCCGTTGTTCGACGCTGATCCCGAGACGGGACGGCCGACACCGAGCCACCATCCGTTCACCATGCCTCGCGAGACGTCACCGGAGCGTCTTCGGGAGGAACCACTGGCGGTGGAGTCTCGAGCCTACGATCTCGTCCTTGACGGAACTGAATTGGCCAGCGGAAGCATCCGCTGTCACGATGCCGAAATGCAGCGTGCGATCCTCGAGGTGCTCGGCATGTCTGAGCTAGAGATCGAGTCCCGATTCGGGTTCCTTCTCGAGGCCTTTCGATACGGCGTCCCTCCCCACGGCGGATTCGCGCTCGGAATGGACCGACTGGCGGCGATGATGGTCGGCGCGGAATCGATCCGCGAAGTAATCGCCTTTCCGAAGACGACGGCTGCCAGAGGACTGATGGAGGGTGCCCCCTCGGCAGTCGATGCGGCGGAGCTAGCCGACCTCGGCCTGCGGCCCGCGTAGGACCGGATGGCTTCCGAATCGAAGATCCAGAGGGAGGTGCCGGCCGACGGAGCGGATGAGCTACTGTTGGCAGGCGTCAATGACGCGCACCTCAAGACCTTGTCGAAGCTGGCGGATCTGAGGGTCATCCTGCGCCGCGACAAGCTGATACTCAGCGGGCCCCAGGAGGCCGTGGAACGCAGCGTGCCCGTGGCCCGTCGGATGGTCCGGCTGGCCCGGCTCCAGCGCGGCTTCAGCAGCGCCGATGTGGAGCGATTCTTCGTGGAAGCCCAGCGCGAACCGGTTGACGCGGAGCGGGAGTTACACGAGGACGAGGGCGTCGCGCTTCCGGGCGCGCGAAAAGTGATACGGCCGAAGTCGGCTGGCCAGCGCGCGTATCTGAACGCGATGAAGGACAACGATATCGTCGTCGGCATCGGACCGGCGGGTACTGGCAAGACGTATCTTGCCGTCGTCATGGCGGTAGACGCACTCGTGCGAAAGCGCGTACGCAGGATCATCCTCACACGTCCGGCCGTCGAGGCTGGCGAAGCGCTGGGGTTTCTCCCCGGCGACATCCGCGAGAAGGTAGATCCATACCTCAGGCCGTTGTACGACGCGCTCGAAGACATGTTGCCACCGGACCGGGTTCGTAAGGCGATCGAGGAACACGCGATCGAGATCGCCCCGCTGGCGTATATGAGAGGCCGGACGCTCTCGGATGCGTTTCTCATCCTGGACGAGGCCCAGAACGCCACGACAGCGCAGATGAAGATGTTCCTGACCCGACTGGGGCTGAATTCGCGCACGGTGATCACGGGCGACAAGACGCAGATCGACCTCGCGAACAAGGCGGAATCCGGTCTGCTCGAAATCGAGAGCATCTTGAAGTCAGTGGACGGCATCGAATTCACATACCTCGATGAGGCCGATGTCGTCCGACATCGACTCGTCAAGGACATCATCCGCGCCTACGCACGCAGTTCGGAAGACGAGCAGGGGGGCGATCGATGACGGCCGCGAGGTTCCGTGAGAATTGGCGCGATCTCAGGCATGCGGTGAATCGAAAGCCCGGTGACAACTGGCAGGCCCTGGCCGTCCACCACGGAGTGCGCGGACTCGTCGTCCTGGCGCTCGGATTCACTCTCCCGCTTCTGTTCCCCGGTCAGCCCGAGCCGGTTGAAATGCGCCTCGAGCCAGGTATGGTCGCGCCGTCAGACGTAATTGCGGATTTCGATCTACCCGTGCCGAAGCCGTCCGATCAATTGGCCCTCGAACGTTCCGACAGGGAACGTGCCGTGCTGCCGATCTTCCGGCTTGATGAGAGCGCTCCCGATTCCGCCACGGCAAGAGTGCGGCGTTTCCTGGCGGAACTTGGTGCGGCCCTGGACGCGGCGGACAGTGTGGGAGACGATCCCGTGTCGCGGGTGCTGGACGAGCATGGCGTTCTGCTTGGGGCAGCGCAGCTCGAGTACTTGCGATCGGCGTCGAATCGCCGTGCACTGGAGGAAGCGCTCGGACGCGGAATCGCAGAGCTTCTGCCGCGCGGCGTCGTCTCTGCACAAAGCGCGGGTGCGTTCGCCCAACAGCGGGTTGTCGTCCGCGACGCGAGTGGCGATCGAGTAGCGCGTCGGGATTCCCTTCGGACAGTCGGCGAGTTCGCCGAAGCGGCCTTCGCCTACGCGCCCGGGTCGGTGCAGGGCTTCCGATCATTCCAGAGCATCCTGCTCGGACTCACCGTTCCAAGCCTGCGCCCGGATCCACTCGCGTGGCAGGCGGAACGGGAAGCGGCGCGGGCTGCCGTGGACTCGACGATCGGCGTGATCCTGCAGGGCGAGAGGATCGTCACGGCACATGAGCGCGTCAGCCAATCGGACCTCACGCGCCTGCGGGCCTACAACGAAGAGTTGGCGAACCGGCGCGGTACCCTGGTGTCGAGAGGCGGCCAGCTTGCTGGAAGTACGCTGTTCACGGCGCTGCTCCTGGCGCTTGTGGGCGTCGTGATGCTGCAGTTCAGGCCTGGAGTGTATCGGGAATTTCGGCACTTTTTGATCATCGTCGGCCTGACATCCCTGATCATCGCCGGTGCAGCGCTCGCCGAACACATGGCCTTGCCGATGGTGCTCGTACCCGTGGTGCTGGTCGCGCTGGCCGTTGGGGCCGTATACGACGGCCTGGTCGCTCTGGTGGTCGTGCTCATTGCGACGATGTTGCTGACCGGGTTGGCCAGCCTCGTCCCTCTCTACGAGCCGCTGGTGGTGGCAGCCGGCGGATCGGTCGCGGCCCTGGGAGTGCGGGGCGTGCGTCGCCGGCGGCAGAGCTGGGTGCTGGTGGCGGGAATCACGGCGGCCTACGCCGTGACAGGTCTCTCCATCACTCTGCTGGCGGGTTTTTCAGGACGCGTGTTGCTCGAGACGCTGCTATGGGGTGGACTCGGTGCGACGCTCTACACGGTGCTCGCTCTCGGCGGCCTGGTCCCCCTGATGGAGAAGGCCACCGGAATCAGCACGACGCAGACGCTGCTCGAGCTATGCGATCTCAATGCGCCAGTGTTGAGGGACCTGTCGTTGAAGTCGCCCGGGACGTACGCACATTCGATCAACATCGCCAACCTCGCAGAAGCTGCTTGCGAGGCAATCGGCGCGGACTCTCTCCTCGTGCGGGCGGGAGCGTACTACCACGACATTGGCAAGATGATCAACCCGCAGTATTTCGTCGAAAACCAGCCGAAAGGTCGGAATCCACACGATCGACTTCCCCCGGTCCGCAGCGCCGCGATCATTCGCGACCATATTCGAGATGGGCTGCGTCTCGCCGGCGAGCATCGCCTCCCACCGGTGATCCACGACTTCATCCGGGAACACCATGGGACTGCGCTCATCCGCTTCTTCTATGACCGGGCGTTGGAGCAAGCTGACGACGGCGACGTCAATCCAGGGGACTTTGCCTATCTCGGGCCGAAGCCACAGACGCGCGAGACGGCGATCATCATGCTTGCCGATGGGATCGAGTCGGCGTCGCGCGTCTTGCGCGATCCCACCCCCGAGCGCATCCGGTCGACGATCGACGCGATCGCCGATGCGAGACTGGAGGAGGGTCAGCTGGACCAGTGCCCGCTCACCCTGCGGGAAATGGATCTGGCCAAGGCCGCCTTCGCCCGAGTCCTGATCGGCATGTACCATCGGCGGATCGACTATCCCAGCGGCATCCAGGCCGGCGAAACGTCGCTCGAACCGGTGACCGCGGAGCCGGACTCGAGCGCTCCCGCAATCGACGGGTAAGGTCGATGGGTGCCATCGTCCACCTCAATCATCTCGAGCCAAACGGCTTCGAGGAGTACGCCGACGCGCTCCTGGCGGCCGCGGAGGCCGCCCTGTCGGTTCATCCGGAACCGCCAGGGGAGCTATCGATCACGTTCGTGACGGACGAGACGATCGCCGATTACAACCTCAGGTATATGCGACGCGCGGGCCCTACCGACGTCATCGCGTTTCGTCTGGGTGACCAGCCGGCCGTGGGAGATGTCTACATCTCGGCGGAGACCGCGATTGCCAATGCGCGCAGCTTCGGGATCCCGGTGAGAGAGGAACTGCTCCGCCTGGTCATCCACGGTACCCTGCACGTCCTCGGGCATGATCACCCGGAGGACGATTCGCGCGAACAGTCGGCCATGTTCGAGTTGCAGGAGTCGTTGCTGAACCGGTTGCTCAAGGACCTGCCGCAGGGCTAGCCTGTTGGCTTGCGTCGGGTCCCACACTCCAGGCGGGTGCCAACATCATGTGCCAGTTACTCGAAACACCCAGAGCCTCCGCTGCGCGGGCACCTCGATCCGGATGAATTTCGATGGGTGAAACGACCGAGCTGCGGCTCCAGGCGCTGAGAGACCTCATAGGTGCCGGTCGGGGCGCCGAGATCCGCGGGGAACAGCTCAAAGATCTCCACGCCAGCGACATCGCCGATCTCCTCGAGCAACTCGATGAGGCGGATCGGCTGACGCTGTTGCGCGGCTTTCCGGCCGAGGTAGCGGCCGATGTGCTGGCAGAGATGGATGAGCTCGAGAGACCCGCGGAACTGCTTCTGCAGCTCGAGCGCGATCGGATCGGCGAGATCGTCGGCGAGATGGCTGACGACGATGCCGCGGACATCATAGGCGAGTTGGAGCCGGAGCTGCAGGCCGCGGTGCTGTCGGCCGTCGCCGAACCCGAAGCGGAGCACATCGAGCAGCTGCTCCACCACGCCGAGGACACCGCCGGCGGGATCATGACGCACGATGTCCTCGCCATCGGTGCGGGCCTGTCCGCCGGAGAGGCGATCGACGAGATCCGCCGGCAGGCGCAAGGCGACATCGACTTCTACACGATCTTCGTCGTTGAGCCGGATCTCACGCTCGCCGGCGTCGTGTCTCTGCAGGATCTGGTCGTATCCGAACCCGGTATCCGGTTGGCGGAGATCGTCGAGGAGCCAAGCGCCATTGTGCCCGTCGACATGGATCAGGAGGAGGTCAGCCGCATCCTGTCACGCTACAACCTGGCCTCAATCGGAGTGGTCGACACGGCCGGCCGGTTAGTAGGTCGCGTGACTTTCGATGACGTCATCGATGTTCTCGAAGCAGAGACGACCGAGGACATCCTTCGGTTTGCTGCCGTTTCCGAGGAAGAGCACGTTCGAGGCTCCACGGTTGACGCAATCCGCAGTCGGCTGCCCTGGCTGCTTGTGAATCTGGCGACCGCATCGCTCGGGGCGCTCGTCGTCTGGAGCTTCCGTGACACCATCGAGACCCTCGTCCTGCTGGCCGTCGTGATGCCGATCGTCGCGGGACTCGGCGGAAACGCCGGGACGCAGGCCCTCGCGGTCACGATTCGCCGCATCGCGCTCGCGGACGAGAGCCTCGCCGAGCGCTGGCAGGTGGTAGGGAAGGAGGCGCTGGTAGGGCTGCTGAACGGTTTGGCGGTCGGGGCCCTGGCGTTCGGACTCGGCACTTTGCTACTTGGAGAAGGTGCGCTATTCGGGATCGTGGTTCTGATGGCGATGTGGGGGAATCTCGTCGTCGCCTCTTTTGCCGGCGCGTTCATCCCCATCTTCCTCGAGAGCATTGGCGTCGATCCGGCAGTAGCGTCATCGGTATTCGTCACCGCCCTGACCGATCTGACCGGTTTCCTGCTTTTATTGGGTCTGGCCACCGCGATGCTGGCCTGAGCATGGAGACTCTATTGATGAAGGGTACGAAGTTGCTGCTGTGCGCTACTGCCATCGCAGTGGCCGCAGGCGGCTGCGTCTCGGAGCCGACCGCTCCAGGCAGCACAGGAGTCCTCGCGGTGGCGAGCGGCGACGGGCAAATAGGTCCCGTAAACACGACGCTGCCCACCCCCCTCGTCGTCCGAGCGCGTGACGCGAACGGCGCCGCCATCGTAGGCCTGGATATCGCCTGGACCGTGATCTCGGCACCGGGACCGGGCAGCAGCCTCAGCTCATCCACAGGCGTGACGGATGCGGCCGGCGAAGCATCGGTCCAGGTAACGCTCGGCGAGACGGCCGGCGGCTATCTGATTCGTGCATCCGCGGATGGCGGCTCAGCCGAGTTCCTCGTCGTGGCGTCAACGGCGAACTTCGGCGTCGGCGTCCAGTCGGGCGATGGCCAGGTCGGCGTGGCTGCTTCCTCGCTTTCGGAGCCGCTCGTTGCCCTGGTAACGGGTCCGGACGGAAGCCCGTCTGCCGGGGTCGAGATCACATTTTCCGTAATCGAAGGTGCCGGAGCTTCCGTTTCCGAGACCACGGTGACCACTGCGCTGGACGGAACGGCATCGACGAACCTGACTCTCGGTCCCTCGATCGGGCGGGTCCGGGTGACCGCATCCGACGGAGTCGGATCGGCCACCTTCGTGAATTGGGCATGCGGTGGAGATGCGGCGGCCGGATTCGTGACCCTGCCTGTCGGAGGAGACACGACGGTAGTGGGAACGGATGTCGGGTGCATTCAATTCGACACGCAAGCCGCCGGCGCTTCCTACGAGCTGGTCGTCACGCCGACGAACACGAGCCTGATCTTCAATCCGTTCGAAGTCTTCCTCGCCGGGGCGCCGGCAGCCGCACCTCGGTTCCTTCCTGGTTCGGCCCGGCAACTTCTGTCTCGTGCCGCGACGACCGAGCGCCGGCAGCGGCGGGATCTTCAGTATGAGTGGGATCGCCGATTGCGCGAGATCGAACGGCCGTTGCTTCCCCGCATCCGTGAGCGCGCGGCGCGAGGCGGTTTCGCGCTGGCAGCGGTGCCGGTAGTCGGGGATACACTGGAATTCGCTTTTTCGTGCGTTAGCCAGGTCTCGTTCCCGGGAACGCCTTCCTCAATCACGGGTGTGGTCACCGAGGTGAGCGATCGAGCTGTGGTCGTCGAAGACACCGTCGGAGCCGGCTCCTTCACCCCAGCGGAGTACCAGGCGATTGCCAGCAACTTCGATGATGTGATATTCGCGACCGACACGACGTACTTCGGCAGTCCGGCAGACATCGACGACAACGGCGGACGTGTCGTCCTGCTGTTCAGTGCGGGCGTCAACACGATGTCCGACGTGAATCCGAACGGCTACGACGACGGCATCGTCGCCGGGTTCTTCTGCCCGACTGACCTGAGCGGGTCCGGCAACCAGGCGGAGATGTTCTACCTCGTCATGCCCGATCCGACGGGCGAGTATACCGCGGCCGCGGACGCCGGCCTCACGAAGGACGAAGTGCTGACGTTCGCCAACGGGACGGTAGCCCATGAATTCCAGCACCTGATCAACGCCCAGATCGGATCCGGGGGCGGCTTCGACGTCTGGATGAACGAGGGTCTCTCGCACCTGGCCGAGGAAGTCGTCGGTCACGCCGCCTCGGGCCTTGGTCCGGGGGCCGAGCTCACGTTGTCAGACTATGACGCCGTCGCCGGCGGCATCGACGCGTTCAATACGTATCATATCGGCAACTGGTTCAACCTCGCGCAATATGCGGCCGCGCCGTCCGATACGGCCGGTCTCGTGATGACCAGTGATCCTTTCGGTTCCGCGACATTCCGACTGCGGGGCGCGTCCTGGAGCTTCCTTCGCTACTTGCTGGATCGATTCGAGTCGGCCGCTACGGAATCGGCTCAAACGCGCGCCCTCATCCAGAGTGCGATGGCGGATTCCCGTGACGCAGTTGCCGGGGTGTTCGGCGTACCGTTCGCGTCCCTG
>JARFPW010000250.1 GCA_029288095.1 Gemmatimonadota bacterium | reverse complement strand
ACGCTAGAACTGGAAGTAGATGAAGGCATCGCCCACTCCTTGCGTGATCAGGATCGCGAACAGCATGACCGCCCAGGTCAGACCGAGCAGCCACCAAGGTGTCCTTGAAACGACGTCCTCCAGCCTTCGACTCCGCATCGTCCAATGCGCGATGAGCATTCCGATGATGACGACGAGCACCTGGGCCACGTTGTCCACGCCCAGGACCACTTTCCCTCCTGATGACAACCACAGCATCGATTCGATGAGACGCCAGGCAGAGGGAAAGTCCTGAGCCCGGAAGAACACCCACGTCAGGTTCACCAGGAAGTACGTCAGCAGCGCGAGCCCGAATCCGAACAGCCAGGTGCTCGCTATCCGGATGCCAGCGAAGCGCGCCCGGAGAAACCGCTCGGCAGCCAGATATACGCCATGCAGGCCACCCCAGACGACGAACGTCCAGCTCGCCCCGTGCCACAGCCCGCCGATGAGCATGGTGAGCATCAGGTTCACGTACGTCCGGATATTCCCCTTCCGGTTGCCGCCGAGCGGGATGTAGAGGTAGTCCCGCAGCCAGGTTGATAGAGAGATGTGCCATCGACGCCAGAAATCGGAGAATCCGATCGCGGCATACGGGTAGTTGAAGTTGTTCGGCAGCGAGAATCCCAGACACAGGGCAATTCCGATGGCCGCCGTCGAGTAACCGGCAAAATCCGAGAAAATCTGACCGGAAAACGCGAGCGTACCGAGCCAGGCATCCACGAACGTCAGCGATTCCTCGGCGCCGAATACCGCATCCGCCGCCGGGGCCAGCGCGCCGTCGGCGAGAACGATCTTCTCAAACAGCCCGAGAGTGAGCAGGCCCAGGCCCCACAGCAGCTGATCCCGGCTCGCGCGAACGGGCTCGGCGAATTGCGGGATCAGATGTGTCGGCCGAACAATTGGTCCTGCAACCAGTTGCGGGAAGAACGTTACAAACAACGCGAAGTCCAGGAACGACTTCGCGGGGGCGGCCCGTCGCAGGTATACGTCCAGTGAATAGGCCATCGTCTGGAACGTGTAGAACGATATCCCGACCGGCAGCACGATGCTCCAGGCCGGTGCGGACCAGGTCACGCCGATGGCCGCCATGAGCGCGGACCAGTTCTCCAGCAGAAAGCCGCCGTACTTGAAGTACCCCAGGAGCCCGAGGTTCACCAGAACGCTGACGACCAGCAACATCCGCCTGCGGCTCTGGCGCTGTTCCCCGAACATCCGCTTGGCGACGTGCCAATCCACGAGCGTCGAGATCCAGAGTAGCACGACAAACGGTGGATTCCAGGCGGCGTAAAACAGGTAGGAGGCGAGCAGAAGGTTCGTCTTCTTGACGCGCCACGGGAGCGGCGCGTTGTGCAGCGCCAGCACGACCGCGAAGAACGCGACGAACGTCAGGGAGTTGAACAGCACCGGTCGCTACACGCTCCACGCGGGGACGAGGCTAGCGGGATGCTCCGCTGGGATGTGCGACAGGATACGGGGCGCGAAGGGCTACGGAAAGGTCAGTTTGGCCCATTCATCGTCGGGAGCCGCGAAATAAATCGTGTGCTGCTGCTCCGACGCAGCGTGCAGAACGCGCACTACATTGCGCTGATCCTCGAACCACTCGAACAGGATCCGTGCCCTGAGTTCGAGGGTGCGGATCGGGGTGGCCGAGTTATACTCCAGCAATACCCACCAGACGCGCTCCTCGCCCTCGTCCGTCTCGATGTCCTCGCCGCTGGAGATCAGAGTCGGCCGGACGGCCACGCCCTCCAGGTGCACTTCGTACCGGTCGACGAAGTACTCCAGGAACAGCGAATCGGCGGTGGCCGTGGGCTCCAGGCTCACGGACTCCAACCCGTGAGAAGCGGCCAACGCCGCCTCTAGATCGTGTTTGAACATCCGGACGCGCAGGTAGCCGACCCGCTCCTCGATCGCGAACTGCGCCGTGGACAGATGTTGCGGATGTACAGCGGGTGACGGCGCCGGAGTCGGCGCCGTCACCCCAAACAGCATCGGAATCATTGCCAACCACGTCATGAAGTCGGCGTCTCCCACACGTTGTTCTCTTCATTGATATCGGCCGTCCATCCACCCGGATCCAACTCGACCCGAACGATGGCTCGATCCGTGAACATACCGTACATGAACTGCTTCTCGTTGGCGCGCCACACGTCGACCGGCAGCTGGATCAGGTCCGTAGCGCCGTCATCGAACGAGATGTTCATCCGGATCGGCATTACCAGACCGCCCATGTTTTCGATCGTGAGGCGATAGTACCAGCGCCCGCGCGCGTCGTCACCCAGCAACTCCTCCGTCGCCTGGCGCGCAACCGACGTGATCGCCTGGTCGTTGGCGTGCGTCGTGTAGAACCACCCCCGCCACATCCAGGCCATGTTCTCGCCGGCTCCTTCGTCCATCGCCCGGAAGAAGTCCGCTGGCTGCGGCTTCTTGAACGACCACGCCTTCGCATATTCGCTGAACGCTTCGTCGAACGCCTCCGGGCCGAGGACGATCTCGCGCAGCAGTGTCAGACCGGCGGCCGGCTTGCTATAGCCGTTGTTGCCGAAGTCCTTATGAATCAGGTCCGAATGGGTCATGATCGGCACCTGGTCGGGGTCACGCATGTAATCGCGAATCGACGGGGGCGAGCCGCGCCAGCGCGGAAAGTCGGGGTCCATCTCCACTTCCGCATAGTGCTGCACGAAGGTGTTCAACCCCTCGTCCATCCAGGTCCACTTCCGCTCGTCCGAGTTGACGATCATCGGGAACCAGTTGTGCCCGACTTCGTGAATCGTGACGCCCATCAGGGCCCACTTCAGGCCGTCCGAGTACCCGCCTTCGACGTCGCCGCGGGGACGCGCTCCGCAGAACGAGATCATCGGATACTCCATCCCGCCGACCGGCCCGTTGATGTTGGAGGCCTTCTCATACGGATACTTGAAGGCCATCTCGCCGTACGTCTTCAGCGTCTGGACGATCGCCGGCGTCGAGATGTCGTTCCACAGGGGCATGGCGTCCCGGGGGTACAGAGAGTGCACCTGAATGACCCGGTCCTCGTCGGGATACGAATACCCGGTCGCATCCCACACGAAGGTCGCGGATGACGCCCACGCGAAATCGCGCACGTTGTCGGCTACGTAGTGCCAGGTGAGCATCCCGTCCTGCCGGGGCCGGCTCTCCGGCGTCATCACCTCGTCGGGCTCGACGATATACACCTGTTCGGTTCCGGCGTACGCAGTCTCCAGCCGCCGTTGCTGTTCAGCCGTCAGCACGTCGTCCGGATTCTGCAAGGTGCCCGTGGCGTCGACGATGTGATTTGCCGGCACCGTGATCGATACGTCGTAATTCCCGAACTCCAGGTAGAACTCACCGCGCCCGAGAAACTGGTCGGTCTGCCAGCCGTTGACGTCGTCGTAGACGGCCATCCGTGGAAACCACTGGGCCATCAGGTAGAGCCACCCGTCGCTGACCTCCTCTTTCGCACCACGGCCCCAGTCCGGCACGCGGTACTCCCAGTCGATCTCCAGCTCCGTGAAGTCGCCGGGTTGAATTGGCTGCGGGAGATTCACGCGCATCATCGTGTTGTTGATCCGGTAGTCGGCGTCGACCAGGCTCCCGTCGGCGGCGACCAGCTGTACGCGCGAAATGTCGTAGCCGCCGTCGAACGGGTCGGCCCCGAGAAACCGCCGGGCCCGCTCGCTGATCTGTTCGGGCAGTGCTCTACGCATCTGGTACGTGCGGCTATGCTCCAGCGACCGGACATTCTGGTCGAGCTGCACCCACAGGAAGCGAATTACATCTGGTGAGTTGTTGCGATACGTGATGTGCTCCGACCCCGAAACGGACTGCGTCAACGTGTCCAGAGACGTCTCGATCACGTAGTCCGCCTGCTGCTGCCAATACCCGGGCCCTGGATACCCGGACGCCGCCCGCATCTCGTTGGGCGCCGGCCAGTCAAGATCCCGGAACATCGACTGATTCGTCTCGGACACTCCGTCATCGTGTAGCCAATGCTGGGCAATCGCCGGAGGCGACAGCACGAGCATGGCAGCGATGGCGAACCCGAGTATTCGCAGTGTCTTCATCCGATATCTCCAACCGGAGGCTTCTCCGGCGAAAGAGGTGAACTGCGCACGCGCAACACGACCATCCACAGCCCCACAGGTACCGCGGAATAATCGATCCGGTTATCGTCAAAGTAACACGCCGGGCGTCATTTGTGTTGTGGTGCCCCTCCCAGTGGCGTCACTTGGATTCCATGCTGGACCACCGATTTCCGAAAAGGAGTTAGATCAGATGAACGCACCCGCTCGCAACCTGGGATGGATGGCTGCGGCGTCGGCCCTGGTCGGCCTCTCCATCCCGGGCTGTGGAACCGCCCAGGACCTGTCCATGGACAGTCTCAAGCTCGTAGCGCGGGAGGTCATGGAGGCGGCGAACTACGCGGCCCTGATCACGGTGGACGCTGAAGGGCACCCGCGGGCGCGGGTCATGGATCCCTTCCCTCCAGAAGAGGATATGTCGGTCTGGATGGCGACGAATCCGCTCAGCCGGAAGGTCGAGCAGATCCAGGCCGATGATAGGGTCACGCTCTATTACTTCGACGATGTGGGCCTGGGGTACGTAACGCTGATGGGAACGGCCCGCCTGGTAGACGATCCGGCGGAGAAGGCACGGCGCTGGAAGCCCGGCTGGGAAGCGTTCTATCCCGACCGGGATTCTTCGTATCTACTGATCGAAATTCGACCGCATCGGATGGAGGTCATCAGCGTGAAACATGGCCTGGACGGAGATCCGGCCACCTGGACGCCGCAGGGACGGGACATGCCCTAGCCCCAGCGCAGCGTGCGCCAGATCGGTTTGCCGAACGCAAACAGGCAGGCCCACCCTGCAACGACACC
>JARFPW010000200.1 GCA_029288095.1 Gemmatimonadota bacterium | reverse complement strand
AGATGTGTATAAGAGACAGGTGTGGACGATGCTCGATGGTCGTCACGTGACCGACGAACGGCTCGCCCGCTTGCGGACGGTCGGCGAGGGCGGACATCGACTCACGGTCAGGACAATCAAGGGATATGCGGACGGGGCGCTCGGATCGCGCGGTGCGATGCTGCTGGAGCCGTATGCCGACGACCCGACGATGGGCGAAGAGAGGGTTACGCGCCAGCGGCTCGAGATGATCGTCGAGCTGGCACTGCGACACGATTACCAGGCAGCCATCCACGCGATCGGCGACGCAGCGAATCGACGAGTACTCGATATCTATGAGGAAGCGTTCGCCGGCCGCCCCGATGAGGACAGCGACCGCCGCTTCCGGATCGAGCACGCCCAGATCGTTCATCCCGACGACGTTGGCCGGTTCGCGGAGCTGGGCGTCACGGCAGCTATGCAGGGAGTGCATGCATCGTCCGACGGTCCGTGGACCCCGACGCGGCTTGGAGCCGAGCGTACCGCGTCCGAGGCGTTTCCATTCCGGCCCCTCATGGCATCCGGAGCGCTCATCGTGAACGGTACCGACTCACCAGTCGAACGCATCAACCCGTTCGCTTCGATTGCCGGCATGGCCGTCGGGCTGATGAACAACGGCGAGGTGTTCAACGCCCATCACCTGCTGACACGCGAGCAGGCGCTCGCGACGTACACGATCAACCCGGCGACCGCGGCCTTCGAGGAGGATGTGCGCGGCAGCATCGTGGCGGGGAAGCTCGCCGACTTCACAGTCACCGCCGAGGATCCGCTCACCGTGGCTGCCGAAGACCTGGCGAATACGCGCGTCGTCATGACGATCGTCGGGGGTGAAGTCGTCTATGCCGCGCAGGGGCCCGGAGACGAATGATGCGCCTGGCGCTGACGCTCATGCCTCTGATGTTCATGGCCGCCTGCGGCCAGGCCACGAAGAAGGTGTTAGTTATCGGGATCGACGGAGTGCGCCCCGATATCCTGGCGGAAGTGCCGACACCGAACATCGACAAGTTGATCGCAGAGGGCGCCTTCAGTGCGCAGGCCAACTCGACGCGCCCGACGATCAGCGGTCCTGCGTGGTCGAGCATGCTGATCGGGGTGTGGCCTGAGAAGCATGGTGTGTTGGGCAATGACTTTTCGGGCAATCACTACGGCGAGTACCCGGACTTCCTCACCCGGCTCGAGCAGGTGAGGCCGGAGATCGAGACATTCGTCGCGGCGGACTGGCTGCCCCTGGTGACCGATGACTCGGGTGGGCCGTTGATCGCGGGCGAGATCGACAGCCTGGTGGTGCACAACGGATATGAGGCGGGCTGGGCCGAGGCCGATGAGCTCGGGGTCCGAGCGGCGGTCGCGGCTCTGCGGAGCGCCGATCCCGACGCGATGTTCGTCTATCTCGGCAATCCGGACGAAACGAGCCACCAGACGTTCTCGATCGGCACGCCGTACCGCGAAGCGATCGCTCTGTCTGACCTGCATGTCGGACTACTCGCGGATGCCGTGCGTGATCGAACCAGCTACGCCGACGAAGACTGGCTCATTCTGATTTCCACGGACCACGGACGCACCGCCTTTGGGTCCCACGGAGGCGCCTCCCCCGAGGAGACCACGATCTTCATCGTCGCTCACGGGGCTGCGGTCGTGCCCATCGAGGGGACCCCCCAGATCGTCGACATCGCGGTCACCGCGTTGACCCACATGGGTGTCGAGATCGAGGACGAGTGGGCGCTCGACGGCAGGCCTGTCGGGCTGCCGCCGAAGGCTCGACGGCCGGCAGGTCGCTAGGAGGCCAGGGCCCCCACACGGTCGGCGAACCCGCGCGCCAGTCGAGTCGCGATCGGCCCCGGCCGGCCATCACCGACGGGTCGGTCGTCGACCCGCACGATCGGCATGATCTCCGTCGTCGTGCCGGCGAGGAACAACTCGTCGGCTCTCTCGCACTCCTCGAGGGTCATCGGCCGCTGGTCCAGCTCAAAATTCTCGGATTCGCAGAGCTCGATGGCGACGGTACGCGTGATGCTCGGCAGGATGTAGTTGCTCACCGGCGCCGTGCGGACCACGCCGTCCACCACGCCAAACAGGCTCGAGCGCGTGCCTTCGATCACCATCCCGTCTCGTATCAACAGCGCCTCGTAGGCCCCTGCCGTCTCAGCCTGCTCGGCCGCCAGACAGTTGGCGAGCAGGGAAACCGACTTGATATCACAGCGCGTCCAGCGATGATCGGGCGCCGTCACGACACCCACCCCCACGGCGGGGTCTGTCCTCGGGATGAACTGCCATGCGGCGGCGTAGACCGTCGGAGCTACGGGCGGATCCGGGAAGTGATGGGCTCTCGGGGCTACCCCCCGGGTGACCTGGAGATAGACGACCGCGTCCCGGTCGCCCAGATCGTTCCGCTCGATGAGCTGCTCGCACACCTCGGGCAGGAGTCCCGCGTCCGCCACGATCCCGATTGCAGACAAACCGTCCGACAGCCGCCGGACGTGTGCATCCATCCCGAAGCCGTGTCCGCCGTACATCCGAACGACCTCGTAGACTCCGTCCCCGAATAAGAAGCCCCGATCGTCCGGGGAGATGCTGACCTCGTCCTTCGGAAGATAAGAACCGTTGAAGAACACTGTCTGGCTCATCTGGAGTCCACTCGGCGCAGGGTCAAATCGCTATCGAATGGAGGATGAATACCACGCCGGGCGACGTCACGAAACGCCGCCCGGCACAGGGGACGTCAGTAGTCGGTTTCGCTCTCGGCGGCTCCGTGCTGGTCGGGATCGTCGACCGGCGGGTTTTCGCTCTCTGCGTTTACGCCAATCCCGCTGATCCGGCCGTCCGGTTCGATCACGAATCGGAACACCATCGGCTCGTCCAGGTTGCTGAACTCCGCCGTGTGCCAGTACTGCGGCTTCCCGTTCCGCATCCAGTAGCGCTGCGAGATCACTCGCTCCTGGGAGCCGACCTGCTCGAACAGCATGCCCATGCGGTCGAAGATGTCCGCCGCCGAGCCGAGATTCTCCTTCAGGTCGGCGGTTAGAGCTTCGTACAGGTCCTCAGACTCGTAGTTGAGGATGTACTCCATGTACTTCGCGCCGAGTTCCATCGAGTCGGCCGGCAGGTGCGGTCCCTCAGGGGTCACCGCGGGCGCTTCGTCCTGTGCCGCCAGAGGGGCTGCAGCGGCGATGATCAACAGCGCTGTGAGACCACTAACCTTTGTCCAATGTTGCATCGGTTTCTCTCCGTCTTCACTCAAGTAAGATTCGTTCCCGCCAACCCTACGGCGGACCGCCCGGGAGGGTTTCGGCGGTTCCCTGCGACGGGCGTCCGCGTGTTGCTGACCCGTTACAGGCGCGGGGGCCCTGTGGCGTTACCGCAACAGTGCCTTGTTGGAAGCCCCGATGGCAAGGATGCTGTAAGTGGTTGTGGCGCAGTAGATTGACATATATTCAGATACCCGTTGTCCGAACGGCACGAACCTCGCTCCAGTTTGCGCCGGGTCATCCCGGCGGCCATGGTGTCGGGGGGAACATCCCCACTCGGGGATGCCATGCGCCGTTCGGGGACCCGTCTTTGTACGAGGTGGTCGTCGAGAATGTAAAGGGATGTATCTGGCCGCGCGGGTGTATGGAGTTCGGAGTCGCGCGGTCGTATATTTTGAGATAGCCGAGAAACGCCGGCACACACCACCCGTACATGGGCCAGGAAGGCAGGGTCGAGATGCAGCGGTTCAGGGTCAGAGTTAAGAACGAACGAGGGGCGGCGATCGCACTCGTCGCTCTATCGATGGTGGCTTTGATATCGGCCATAGCCCTGGCGGTCGACGTCGGAATGCTCGTTTCGGCGCGGACCGAAGCCCAACGTGTCTCGGACCTCTCCGCGCTTGCGGGTGCGGGTATCCTCGCGATCAATCCAGATGACGAAGCCGCGGCTCGTGCCGAGGCGATCAACTATGCGTCGATGAATTCGGTCAACGGCGACGCGGCGGTAGTCCTCCCGGGCGACGTGGACGTGAACCTCGATTCAAGCACGGTCACCGTGCGGATGATCCGCACGGAAACACGGGGGACCCCTGTGGGGACGTTCTTCGCGCGCGTGTTCGGCGTGAATGGTGTGGATGTCGCTACGACCGCGACCGCGATCGCGGAACCGTCCGGTCCCGGGTCCGGCACGCAATGTCTGCTGCCGATCATGCTGCCCGATCGGTGGGCGGAGAGTGGCTCGGATTCGCAAACCTACGTGTATCCGGGGATCGACGACTCGTGGGATCCCGAGATCATCGATCCCAAGCCCGGCGAGATCGACGATGACGGCATCTGGGATACGTACGTGCCGCCGGGTGACCCGGAGGGCACCGGATCCGATCCCACGGGATACGACCCGGACGTGATCGGTACGACGATCACGATCCACAAGGCGGGCGGGGGCGGAGGCGGCATGAACGAGTCCTGGTACTTCCCGTGGACGCCACTTGACGACGAGGATCAGCTGGTCGATGGCGGCGCCGGTGCCGCGCGGTACCTGGACCGGTTCACGAACTGCATGGCTGCCGAGTATCTGCCGGGTGATTCGATCCTGACGGAGCCTGGCGCGATGGTGGGGCCGACGAACTTCGGGTTCGACGACGTCTACAATAGCGACCCGGAGATGGTGTGGAACTCGACGCTCAACTGCCCATACCGGCCGAGCACCAGCTCGTGCGACTATAACTCGACCCGCATCAAGCCCGTGCCGATGTTCGATCCGAGAGACGAGCCGGATTCCGGCCGCAAGATCGTCCATCTGAGGAATTTCGGGAACCTGTTCATCAAGGCCCCGCAGCCCGGTAATGACTTCGAGGCAGTCTGGCTGGGGCTCTTGCCCACCGCCCCGGACGACGAGGAGGACCCCGAAGAGGGTCTACCGAAACGGCTGCGTCTGATCAAGTAGTCCGCCGCACGCGACCCGCGGCCAATGTGCAGGGCCCCGCTCTACTGGAGCGGGGCCCTTTTCTTTGCCGCGATCTCCGCCGAACTTGGCATCCACTCGTGTTTGTAATGACTCCGCCAGGTGGGAGCTCATGAAACGCATCGTCGTCACAGGCGCCGCTGGCCAGATCGGGACCGAGATGGTCGTCGCCCTGCGCGAGAGGTACGGACGGGACAGCGTCCTCGCGACCGACATTCGCATCCCGGAGGGTGAGACCGGGGGTCCATTCGCTCTCGCCGACGTGACCATCGGAGATTCGCTCGATGCCGCCGTAGCCCGGCACCGGGCCGACACGATCTTTCACCTCGCCGCGATCCTGTCCGCGGTGGGAGAGCAGCGGCCACAGAAGACGTACGAAGTGAACATCGGGGGTCTGTTCAACGTGCTGGAAGTGGCCCGGGCCCGAGAGTGTGCCGTGTTCACGCCGAGTTCGATCGCGGCATTTGGTCCTGGCACGCCGATCGACCTGACGCCCCAGGACACTATTCAGCGGCCGAACACGATGTACGGCGTGAGCAAGGTCGCCGGTGAGCTGCTGTGCGACTACTACCACCACAGGTTTGGCGTGGATACGCGCGGTGTCCGGTACCCCGGCCTGGTGTCGTGGCTGACTCAGCCGGGGGGCGGGACGACGGACTACGCTGTGGAGATCTACCACGATGCCGTCGAGTCCGGTCGATACGAGTGTTTTCTGGCCGCCGGTACGCAGCTGGACATGATGTACATGCCGGACGCGATCCGGGCCGCCATCGAGTTGATGGAAGCGGACCCTTCGCGCCTCGAGCATCGGAATGCATTCAACATCACAGCGATGCAGGTAACGCCCGCCTCCCTCGCCGATTCCATTCGCCAGCACCTGCCCGGGTTCGAAATCAGCTACGCCGTTGATCCGATTCGGCAGGCCATCGCGGACTCCTGGCCGCGGCACATCGATGATTCGGCGGCGCAAAACGAATGGGGCTGGGCGCCGGCGTTCGATGCGGCGTCGATGACGGCTGACATGCTGGCCAACCTCCAAACGGGCTCACCATGAACGATTCCGGCGGCGAGAAGCGCTTCCACGTGCCACACACGCTGGTGTTGTTGCTGGGGATGATCGTGCTGGCGTACGGGCTGACCCTCGTGCTCCCCGCGGGCAGCTACGAGCGCGTCACCAACGAGGCGGGCCGCGAGCAGGTCGTTCCCGGCAGTTACGAACGCCTGGCCGACGTCGAAAGCCTTCCTCCGACGGAGGTATTCACGGCGATCCCGCACGGATTCGAGGCGGCGGCTGAGATCATATTCTTCATCCTGATCATCGGCGGCATGTTCGGTGTGTTTCGCGCCACGGGCGCGGCCGATGCCGCGATCGGCTCCATGCTGCGCAGGTTCGGCAGCCGACCGGCGCTGCTGCTTGGTGGAACGATGGCGATCTTCGCCCTCGGTTCCGCCACGATCGGCATGGCCGAGGAGTACATCCCGTTTCTTCCGCTGCTGGTGGCTCTGACCGCGGCCCTCGGAATGGACGCCATCGTCGCAGGCGGTGTGATGTGTGTCGGGTACGGGGTCGGCTACGGTGCGGCCCTGATCAATCCATTCACGGTGTTCATCGCGCAGGACATCGCCGGTGTTCCGCAGGGCTCTGGGCTCACCCTGCGGGCCGTCCTTCTGGTGCTGTTCTTCCTCGTCGGCTTCCACCACGTGTGGAAGTACGCGAAGCGGGTACAGGCGAATCCAGAGGAGAGCCTGGTAGCCGACGTCGACACCGACGTTCACATCCATGCGCGCGACGACCTCGCGCTGACCGGCCGCCGTCGGCTGGTGCTGATCTCACTGGGCGTGGCTCTCGTCGTCCTCATCTACGGCCTCAAGGTCTGGCACTGGTATCTCGTCGAGATGGGCGCGCTGTTCCTCGGACTCAGCGTCGTGATGGCGATTCTCGGGCGGATATCGGCCGACGACGCGGCGAAGCAGTTCGGCGTGGGAGCCTCCGAGCTCACGATGACGGCCCTGCTCGTCGGGTTTGCCCGCTCCATCCAGGTGGTTCTCGAAAACGGACAGGTCGTCGACACGATCATCGCCGGCATGGCGAGCCCCCTGCAGCGGCTTGGTCCCGAACTGGCTGCGGCCGGCATGTTCGTGTTCCAGAGCGTGCTCAATTTCTTCATTCCGTCAGGGAGTGGGCAGGCGTACGTCACGATGCCGCTGATGGCCCCGCTGGCTGACCTCGTCGAGGTGAGCCGACAGACCGCGGTGCTGGCGTTCCAGTTTGGCGACGGATTCACGAACATCCTGGTGCCCACGAACGCCGTGCTGATCGGCATTCTGTCGATCGCGGCCGTGCCCTACGATCGATGGGTCCGGTTCCTGCTCCCGTTCATGGTTAAGATCTGGCTGCTCGGTTCCCTGGCCCTCGTCGTGGCCGTGATGATCGGCTACGCCTGAGCCGTCCCAAAGCCAATTGAGTTCCGCAAATAAGTGCGCCTGCGGTCACGTCGTGCGCGATCCGACGCGCCAATATGGCATGAATCCGATGCGATATAACAACTTACGGGATGCTCACCGTATGGTATGAGGGTTGCACCATATTCTGGCGAGAACGTGCGCGCCTTAGCCGGGCCGCACCGCAAAGCCAGGATGTGGAGCCATGCTTCGAACACATCAGATACTCAGCCTCGCCGCGATTGCGTTCCTGCTCGTGGCGCTGTCCCCCGTGGACGCCCCGGCTCAGGAGGGCGGACCGCTTCTGAAGAGCGATCTCGTCCGTATGATGACCGCGTCCAACTACACTGGCACCGAGATGGCGGCCATCGTTCGGATGAACTGCGTCGGCTTCGAGCCGACCGAGCGGGATCGGAATCAGCTTTCCAGCCTGCCGAACGCGGACGTCGTGCTTCTGGAGGTAGACCGCTGTACTTCTCGACCGCGCACCACCGCCGGTTTCAACCAGGGCATCGTCAAGGCGGCGCCCGTCCGGGACCAGGAGGTGCGGACTCCGCCCAAGCCGGGCGGGGAGATTTCGGTCGCCGAGTTGGATTTCAGCGCCCCTCTCACTTCCGCGCCGGAGTTGGAGGCGCCCACCGCCACCGCGGGCCTGCAGTCGCCGGGTCTGCCGAAGCTCGCCATCCGCGAGATTCCGCCCAAGCTCGCCAACTGGGATGAGGTCTCGAACGCATTCCTGCGCGAGTATCGTCCCGCTGTTCGTACGCCCGGGACCGTCGTGTTGTCGCTCACGGTGGGAGCCGACGGTAGTGTTCTCGACGCGTCGGTGAAGGAACTGGACGGGGATCCGGAGATGGCGGGTGCGGCGCTGCAGATCACCGACGTCATGCGGTTCGAGCCGGCAATGATGCGGGACCAGGCCGTGGAGAGTCTGACGGAACTGCCGATCCACTTCGCCGCCAACTAGCCGCCGACCGCGAACCGTCTTACCATTTCTACGTATCCGATCCCTCGCCCTCACGGGCGGGGGATCCCGGCCATCCAGAACCTCTGAAGCCCCGGACCCCAGCGAGGAGCCCTCTCATGGCCAGTACTACTTTCGTCGGACGG
>JARFPW010000186.1 GCA_029288095.1 Gemmatimonadota bacterium | reverse complement strand
CGTGAGGAAGCGCTGGGGCGCGCGGGTCAGGCACTCGACGAGTTCATCATCGAGGGTGTGCACACGACGATTCCGTTCCTGCGCGACGTGCTGCGGCACCCCGACTTCATTGCCGGGGAGGTCGATACCCACTTCCTCGAGCACTTCAGGGATTCGGCACAGCCGTGAACGAACGGCAGCGGGCCGAAGCACTGGGCGTCGGGCTGCTCGCCCTCGGTGTGCTGCTCATGCTGGCCGTCGTGCCGCCGGTTCTCCGTGGCGGAGTGGCCGAGCCGAACCTCATAGGTCCGGCGGGTGCAATTCTGTCGCATCTGCTCATCGTGGCCGTAGGCGGATCCGCCGTTCTGTTCGTCGCGGCCCCCTTCATCTGGAGCCTGCGCTATTTCGATCGGTTGAGCCGCGATGCAGCGGTCCGCTGGTCCATCTTCCTGGGCGTGGCGGTGTTGTTCGTTCCGGCCGCGTGGTGGCTGGCCGGGCGGACGCTTGGCCGCGCGGCTGAAGGCGGCGGCTGGCTCGGGTCGACGATCGGCGCCGGCCTGCTGGCGGGATTCGGCGCGGTGGGCGCGCAACTCATCGTGTTCGCGGTGCTCGTGAGTCTCACCGTGCTGACCTTCGGGTGGTCCCCGGCAGACAGCGCCGGTACGGCAATGCGCGGAGCGAATCGAGGCGCTGCGGCGATCGTGCGCCGGGTCCGGGGCCTGTGGCCGCGCGTGCGAGGCGCCGCGGCGCGATTGACCGACCGCCGTCCGGAAGCCGAGGCGCCCGTGGAGTCACCCTGGGAGGCGACCGCCGCCGAGCCGGAGCCTGAACCGGTAGCTGAACAACCGCCCTCGCCGTCGGAACCACCGGTCGCTCCGCCGGAAGTCGCGGCGGACGCCCAGCTGGAACTCGAGGACTCCGGGGATCCATCGGTGGGTGACATCCCTCCGCTCGACTTCCTGATGCTGCCGGAGCGCAGGGGCTCCGGGCTCGAGACCAGCGAGCTGAAGCGATTGGGTGAAGTCCTCGTCGACAAGCTGAAGACGTTCAAGGTCGAGAGCACGATCGGCGGTTGGACGACGGGTCCGGTCGTCACGCAGTTCGAAGTCGTGCCGGCTGCCGGCGTGAAGGTCGGCAAGATCGCGGCCCTGGCGGACGATCTCGCGCTGGCGCTCAAGGCTCCATCGGTGCGCATCGTGGCTCCGATACCGGGCAAGGGCGCGGTGGGGGTGGAAGTCCCCAACCCACAGCCCGAGATCGTCCGACTGCGTGAGATCCTCGACGCCCCCGCCTATTCGAAGCCACGGACGATTCTTCCGCTGGGCCTGGGCCGGGACCTCGCGGGCCAGCCGTACTGCGCGGACCTGGTTCGGATGCCGCATCTGCTGATCGCCGGAGCAACCGGATCTGGAAAGTCGGTGTGCATCAACACGATCATCACCAGCCTCGTGTATCGGTATCCGCCCAGCGAGCTCCGGCTGCTGCTGATCGACCCGAAGATGGTCGAGCTGATCATCTACAATGACCTGCCCCATTTGAGGCACCCGGTGGTGACGGACAACAATGACGCCGCCTCGCTCCTCCGCTGGGTCGTGTTTGAGATGAACCGGCGCTACGCCCTGCTGTCGGCCAACGCAGTTCGGAACATCGTCGAGATCAATCAGCGCATCGGTCGTGGAGCCGATATCGCCGCTCCCGTGGGCGCGGGGGGAGGGAAGTGGAAGGAGGGACCGCTACCGTACATCGTCGTCGTGATCGATGAGCTCGCCGACCTGATGATGACGGTGCAGTCCGAGGTCGAGACGCCGCTGGCCATCCTCGCCCAGAAGGCGAGGGCCGTCGGCATTCACCTCGTCGTGGCCACCCAGCGTCCGTCCGTCAACGTAATTACCGGACTCATCAAGGCGAACTTCCCAAGCCGGATCGCCTTCCGCGTCGCGTCGAAAATCGACAGCCGGACGATCCTGGACCAGAACGGCGCCGAGAGCCTGCTCGGCAACGGCGACATGCTGTTTCTGCCGCCGGGCGAAGCGGATCCGCACCGCATTCAGGGTGCGTTCATTTCGACGGAAGAGACTGAAGCGATCGTCGACTGGTATCGAAACAGGGGCGCCAGCCTGGACGAAGCGCCCGCCGTTCACGAGAAGGACATCCTCGAACAGGTACGCGAGATCGAGATCGAGGAGAGCCAGGCGGATGTGGGGGACCAGATCCTGACCGATTGGGACGAGTACTTCCGCAAGGCCGCCGAGATCGTGATCAGCAACGACGCGGGGTCAACCAGCCTGCTCCAGCGGCGCCTGAAGATCGGCTACGGCCGGGCCGCCCGGATCATCGACCAGTTGCATTCGGCCGGTGTGTTGGGGCCGCCGGACGGGTCGAAGCCCCGCGAGGTGCTGATTTCGCACGAACGGCTGGAAGCGCTGATGCGCGGCGATGATCTGCTCGCGGACGCGCCGGAACGGTGACGAACCCGAGAGGGTACTCGTCTCCTGATCGGAGGATCGAGCCGACCCGGCCAGCACACGAGCTGCGGGGGACGTGATGCCCAATACGCGACAATGCTTCGCCGTAGCCCTGCTGACCGCGGGTGGATGGCTTGTTGCGCCTGGTTCGGCCGTGGCGCAGGAGGCCTCGGGTGACGTTCGAGCCACGCTCGCGCGGGCCGAGCAGGTGTACGACGGGCTGACCTCGCTCGAGGCGCAGTTCGAGCAGACGATCGAGGTCACGCTGCTCGGCCGGAGTCGCACGGGGTCGGGCACGTGGTATCAGAAGGGTCGTGGTCGGTTCAAGATGGATTTTGCCGATCCCCCGGAAGACCTCATCGTCGCCGACGGAAGCCACCTGTGGCTCTACTATCCCAGTACGCATCCGGGACAGGTGATCCGCAGCGAGATCGACGCCGACGTCACGGGCGCCGGGATGGTGGACCTGCAGGGCCGGATCTTCGACGAGGCCGCGAGCGGGTACGACGCGGATCTCGAGGACCGCGAGATCCTCGATGGCCACGTGACGCTTCGCATCCGGCTCACCCCGACCGGCGAGTCGCCTTATCGGCGCGTGCGGGTGTGGGTAGACGCCGAGTCGTTTCTCGTGCGCAAGTTCGAGATCCTGGAAACCAACGAAACGCTGCGCATCGTCGTGCTTCGCGAGCTGAAGCCCAACCAGCCCATCTCCGATGAAACATTCCGGTTCACGCCTCCGGCGGGCGCCGACGTGTTCGAGGGCTGATCCACGATATGAAGTTGGGGCTCGTCAGCCTGGGCTGCGACAAAAACACGGTGGATTCCGAGCGTATCCTCGCCGCCATGGGTGGGCACGGGGCTCAGCACGTGGCCGATCTGTCAGATGCCGACGTCATCGTCGTCAACACGTGTGGGTTCATCGACGCCGCCAAGGAGGAGTCCATCGAGACGCTCCTCGATGTCAGCCGGCTGAAACGGGAAGGGACCTGCCGGGCCGTCGTGGCGCTGGGCTGCCTGGTCGAGCAGTACCGCGAGGAACTGGAGCCATCGCTCCCCGAGATCGACCTGTTCATCGGACTCCGTGACGTCGATCGCCTGATCCCGGAGCTGCAGGCGCTGGGCCTGTTGGGACCCGGGCTCGAGGACCATCCGGGCATGCGGCTCCCGCTCTCGGATCGCCGACACGTGCGCTACCTGAAGG
>JARFPW010000155.1 GCA_029288095.1 Gemmatimonadota bacterium | reverse complement strand
GGCCAGGGCCCGGGCGATACCGATGCGCTGCCGCTGACCACCAGAGAACTCATGCGGGTACCGCCGCGCCGCGTCGCCTGCGAGCCCCACTTTGCTCAGGAGCGCCGTGATCAACGGAGCCGCCTCAGCGCCACGCGCGATTCCGTGAACCGCGAGCACCTCGTGGATCATGGCGCCGACCGTCATGCGGGGGTTGAGTGAGGCAAACGGATCCTGGAACACGATCTGAGCTTTGCGCCGGAACTCTCTCAGTTGTTTCGCATCCAGGCCGGCCAGGTCCTGTCCGTTGTACTCTACGCGTCCGGCCGATGGCGCTTCCAACCGCAGGAGCAACCTGCCGGTGGTGCTCTTTCCGCAGCCCGACTCGCCGACCAGGGCTGTCGTTCGTCCGGACTCGATCGCCAGGTCGATTCCCGCTACGGCGGGAACAGGCTCCCCTCTCCGCCCGGTCGGCCCGCGGGCCGACCGGTAGTACTTTGTGAGGCCGTGTGTCCGAACCAGGATCTTGTCCGCGAGTGGAATCATGAGTGAGTCTATTCCGAATGGGAGCGAAGGCAAAGTGCGCTCGAGGCGACTCGGGCGGATTCTACGGCGCGTATTCCTGTCCGTCCTGCTGATTCTCGCCGTTGCGGCGATTCGCGTTGCTACCCGGGAACTTCCCCGATTCGAGCCAGCCCCGACATCCGGCCTTCGCGGCGTCTTTCATATCCACTCCGACGCGAGTCACGACGGTCGAGTGCCGTACGCCGAACTGGTGGACGCCGGACAGCGCCTCGGCGTCGATTTTCTCGTGTTCACGGACCACAATCGTCGACCGGCCCGATCACAACCCGACGCCGGCCCGATCATCGTTTCGGGATCGGAGCTGTCCACTGCCTTCGGCCACCTGATCCAGCTCGGTCTCGATACCGTGCCCAGGAAGGCGATGCGCGACTCCGCCGGATTGACGGACTTCCTTCACGAACAGGGCGCCATCGCCATTGCTTCACATCCGGAGAGCCCAAAGCGACCCTGGACAGGATCGGATGCGGGCCTGGACGGGTTTGAGATCACGAGTTCCTCCTCCGATCTGCGGGTTCGGATTCAAGACGGCTACCATCGGCTCGCGGGTCCGCTGGCAGCGTATCTCGTTAACCGCAAGCTGGCGCTCGCCCAGCTATATCGTCGAGATGATGCTGCCCTCCGGCGCTGGGACGCCCGGGTCGATTCGCGGGTGATCGGAATCTGCGGGACGGACACGCACGGCTGGATAGCGCCGCATCTTCAATACAGCACCTGGCAGGTAGTCCTGGATGAATTCGAGACCCCTCAGGAGCGCGCCACACCGGAGGACGTCATAAGCCGCGTGGCCGAAGGGCGCTTCGTGTGCCTCGCCAGTCTACTCGATGGCGGTACTCCGCATTTCCGGTTCACAGCAGAGGGTCCTGCCGTCACTGTCCACCAGGGCGGCACGGGCTCGGCGGATTCCGTTACGACGCTGGAGGTCACGGCGCCCACTATGCATGGGTCGTCCACCGTAATCACCGTTTTCAGGGACGGCTCCCCGGTCTCCAGTACGGAAGCGCCGACACTCTCGTACGACGCTCCCGAGCCCGGCACGTACCGGGTCGAGATTCTGGCTCGGCTGCCCCGGCTGCTGTGGGGTTACAGGGAGGTGCCGGTGTTGTACTCGAACCGGATACGATTGCTGCCGTGAGTCCTTTGGAGATCCGCATACGGCCCTACCGGCAATCCGATGCCGGCGCCCTGTATGAGGCGGTTCGGGAGTCGATCGACGAAGTCCGGCCCTGGCTCGAGTGGTGCCATCCTGACTACTCGATCGATGAAAGCCGAACCTGGATCGACCACTGCATCGAGGCCCGCGCGGCAGGGAACGAGTACAACTTCGCCATCGTCGATGCGGAAGATGTCTTGCTGGGCGGATGCGGTCTGAACCGGCTACAGCACGACCATCGAATCGCAAATCTTGGCTACTGGGTCCGTACGAGCGCCATCGGTCGAGGGGTGGCTACCACAGCAACACGGCAGCTTGCCGACTTCGCCTTCCGTGAGACCGCCCTGAATCGTCTCGAGATCGTGGCATCGACAAGGAACATTGGTAGCCAACGGGTCGCCGAGCGAGCGGGCGCTCGGCGCGAAGCCATCGTCCGCAGCCGGCTGTTCCTGCACGGAGAGGCACACGATGCCGCACAATTCGCGTTCGTGCGGGTCGAGTTCCGTGCAGACGCACAAGGCTCGGAGTAGCTTCCGGGGACAGCCCCCGGAAAGCCCGACCGCGACCGGAGATTGATCTTGCGCCAGCCTGCTTTCGAGATGGAGCGGTGGCAGTCGCACTTCGAAAACACTGTGCGCTGCAACCTGTCGGACAGCGGTGTCCTGCCGTTTCGGTTCGCGGAGTTCTGTGAGTTCGCGAATGTGGATCCGAGCGACGTGGTCTTCGGCTACGGCCTCACCGAGGGTACGGCTGATCTGAGGTCGCGGATTGCGGCCATGTATCCCGGAGCGACAGAGAACAACATCCTCGTGACGACGGGTAGCGCGGAGGCGAACTTCCTCACCGTGTGGCGGCTTGTCGAGCCCGGCGATCGAGTGGTCATCGTCCAGCCCACATACGGACAGACTCCGGGTCTCGCGGCCGGTATGGGAGCCCATGTCGAACCGCTCTGGCTCGACGAATCGCATGACTGGCAGCCGGCACCGGGTGCCGCGGCGGAGATCATCACCGCGGGAACACGTCTGGTAGTCGTTACCAATCCGAACAACCCCACCGGCGTTGTACTTTCGGATCGAGCCAGGCGGGAAATCATCGATGCGGCGGAGGCGGCGGGGGCCTGGATCCTGGCGGACGAGGTCTATGCTGGAGCCGAAGTCGCCGGCGGAGTGACGCCGACACTGTGGAGTGGGACGGAGCGAGTGATCGTCTCGGCATCGCTGTCGAAGGCCTACGGGCTTCCCGGTTTGCGGCTGGGATGGCTGGTCGCCCCACCGGACCTTCGCGAGGACCTATGGGCTCGCAAGGACTATACGTCCATCGCGCCGGCCGTTCTTTCGGATCGACTGGCGCGAGCGGCGCTGGAACCCGAGACCCGCACGCGGATCCTGCAGCGCTGCCAGCGAATCGTCAGAGCGAATCTGGATATCGTGGAAGCATGGGCGGCGACCACATCAAGGTTGACGTACCGGAGTCCGGACGCCGGCGCCATCTGCCTGTTCAGGTACGACTCTCCAATCCCCTCACTGGAGCTCGCTGAGCGGGTACGGACCGAGCACAGCGTATTGATCGTGCCCGGGGCCCACTTTGGCCTGGAAGGCACCTTCCGAATCGGCTTTGGCTATGAAGCGGACAAGCTTCCGATCGGTCTCGGATCGGTAGCGAAGCTGCTCGGCGCCATCCAACCGGCGACGGCCTGATGCTGCGACTCCACTCGTACGAGTACCATCGACCCGCAAGCCTGGACGAGGCCATCGAGTTGCTCTCCCGGCACTCGGGCGACGTCATGCCGATCGCCGGAGGTACCGACCTCGTCCCCAACATGAAGCACCAGCTGTTCACACCCGGCCATCTAGTTGCCCTGCGGGGGTTGCCTGAACTCAAAGGGATAGGCGAAGAGGGCGGATCCATCCGGTTGGGGGCGGCAGAGAGCCTGGCAAGCGTGGCCGCTCATCCGTTGATCGGTGAACTTCTCCCATCGCTGGCGGATGCGTGCGCCGACATCTCGGGACCGCAACTGCGCCGTATGGGCACGATCGGGGGCAATCTCTGCCTGGATACCCGCTGCACGTATTACAATCAGACCTTCTTCTGGCGCGAGGCGCTCGGATTCTGCCTCAAGAAAGACGGCGATGATTGCCACGTGGTGCGGGGTGGCACTCGCTGCGTAGCAGCCCACTCGGCCGATGCGGCGACCGCTTTGATGACGCTGGGCGCCAGCCTCGAGCTCGCAGGTCAGGCGGGGCGGCGCTCAATTCCGATCGAGGACTTCTTCACGTCGGATGGTGTGTGGAACCGGCGCATGGAGCCGGGCGAGATCCTGGTGGCCATTGACGTGCCGAAACCCATAGCCGGTACCAGGTTCAGCTTTCAAAAACTCCGGATTCGCGAATCGATCGACTTCCCGCTGATCAACCTGGCGGCCGCCTGTCGGCTGGATGGGCAGGAACGTGTGGAGTCGCTCTGCATGGTCGCCTCGGGAATGGGCGCGTATCCCCGCAAGATCGGCAAAGTAGAGGATGCAGCTCGCGGCAATCGTCTGGACGCCGCTGTCATCGAGAGCGTAGCACATCAAGCGTTTCGGCAGAGCCACCCGCTGGACAACATTGCGGTCGACAAGGACTGGCGCAGGGCGATGGTGCCCGTTCTCGTCCGACGCGCTCTCGAAGCGATGGCCGGCTGAGGGTAGTGCTGCAACGGAAGAAGCCCGGCGCCACCATGAGGTGAACGCCGGGCTCTCCGATTGAGCCTCTGATGTACCTCAGGGTCAGGTCAGTCCGGCCCCAAGAAACGCCAGGTTGGCCAGGAGGAAGAACAGGCCCTCTTCGACCAGTTCGAACATCTCGGCGATCGCCTGGGCCTCGGCAGCAGTCAGCGCCTCGCCCTCCGGTCCGAGGAATACGGGCTCACTCTCGCCCGTGCCCGTAACCGTCATGACGACCCCACCGTTCCACGTGACGGTTCCGTCGACGGCTCCGGTTTCGTCCTGCGACATGTTCAGCGTGAGGGCGTTCGTCCCGTTCACGAATGACGCGGATAGCGACGCCGTCAGGGTCTCGCCGATGTTGAGTGTCGACGTGAAGCTCACGCTCAGCGGCCGGTCTTCCATGGCCAGCACGTATCCAACCTCGAGCGTCGCACCCGCCTCCGTCTCGTCGACCGACTCCGACACGTGGAAATTCACTTGCTCCACGCCGTCGGTGATGAATCCGTCGACCACTACAGCGGCGGAACTCGTCGACTGCATGGCTTCAACAGTGTAGTCGAGCCGCGTGAAGCCGTCCTTCTCAAGGC
>JARFPW010000110.1 GCA_029288095.1 Gemmatimonadota bacterium | reverse complement strand
GAAACGGCTCCGCGGATCGCGATGCTGTCGCCCACCACGAAGAACGGGGTGCTGGTGATCCCTGAACGCAAAGCCGCGTCGTAGTCGGAGACTTGAAGGGGCGCGGTGACGTCATTGAGTAGACAGTCGCGGAAGCTCGATTCATCGACACCCAAGCCGATGGCGTAGCCGATCAGCGTGGCATTCAGGTCGCCGGCTGCCAACCACTCGGCCTGTCTTTCAAACAACACGCCGTGCATTTCCCAGAATCTTCCGGCGGCACCTGCACAGAATGCGCCCTCGATCGCGGGCCACGCCCGCGGATGGCTACTGTTGGGAAACGAGATCCACAGGTAGCGCGCGATGCCGCTCTGCACATACAGGCTGTCGACGACCCTGTAACTCTCATTGTAGAATTGCGCGCAGAACGGACATTCGAAATCGGAGATCTCGACGATTCGAATCGGAGCGTCGTCGGCTCCCCGCGAGCGCGCTCGGTCCGCCGCTTCGAGCACCGCCGTCTGATCGTCGGGCACGACGGCGGCTTGCTGACCAGCCGCGGGCTGAACCGTAAGCGAGACCAACGCCATGCACGACGAAGCCGCTACAAGGAACAGGGATCGCGTTGCGGGGGGGCGTCGGATGTCTCTCAATCGGCTCATGCGTGATGCCTGTTCGTCGGGTCTGTGAGGAGCGGCTCGTCCGGGGCCAGGCCCGGAGGGCAGACAAGCTGCCCAGCCGGCCTTCCGCGGCGCAAGCATGGATCAGGCGCCAGGCTGCGATCGGCTTTCGATCCACCCACGGTCGTGAGAGTCGTCTGAAACAATTCAGTCATCGCGCGGTCGCCGGATCACTCTGCAAATGCTCGAGCGCCTTCGTCAGGCACTCCCACGCCGCCTCGACATGCGACCGCTCCGTATGCACACTCCCGATGGTCAGGCGGATCGTGAAGCGGCCGTCGAGCTCGGCGTGCGACAGAAATATCGTGCCTTCTCGGTTCACGGCGGAGAGCAAACGACGGTTCCAGTCTTCCTCCGAATGTCCGGCCGGAGGAATAGCGCGGAAACACACGGTGCTGAGCGGAACCGGTGCGGCGACTTCGACCCTGGCGTCCGCGGCCATCTCGGCCGCGAACTCGCGGGCGAGGTCACAGTGTCGCTGCAGCATCTCACGCAGTCCCTCCGCGCCGTACCAGCGAAACACGAACCCCAGCTTGAGCCCCCGGAATCTGCGACCGAGAGCAATTCCGACATCCATGAGATTGGACGCCGAGGTGTCCGACGATAAGTACTCCGGCGTGAGAGCTAGAGAGGATCGGAACTCGTCCAGATTGCGTCCCATGAGAACACTGCAGTCGATCGGTACCGACATCCACTTATGCGGGTTGAGGACAATCGAGTCGGCGCGCTCCCAGCCGTCGAACAGCGGTCGCAGCTCGGGCAACGAGGCAGCGGGACCGGCGTAGGCGGCGTCTACATGCAGCCACACGTCATGCAACGAGCACACATCGGCAATCTCCGCGACGGGGTCACAGCTGGTGCACGAGGTCGTTCCCACTGTCGCGCACACCATCACCGGACGCTTCCCATCGTCGCGGTCCTGAGCCAAAGCTTCATGAAGTGCATCCGCGCGCATGGCGTAGCGCTCATCCACATCCACATGCCTCACATTGACGAGGCCCAGGCCGGCCGCGATCGCCGCTTTGTCCAGGGACGAGTGAGCCAGACGCGACGCGTAGACCGTGCATCCGCTGAGCTCCGATCGCCCCGCCAGTCCCAGTTCACGAACGCCCGGCACGGCCCGTCCGCGGGCCGCGACCAGTGCAACAAAAGTGCTGGTCGAGGCCGTGTCCTGGATGACGCCCTGGAACACGTCCGGCAACCCCACGAAATCACGAACCCAGTCCACCATGCGGGACTCGAGCTCCGTCGCCGCGGGCGACGTCCGCCACAGCATCGCATTGACGTTGAGCGCAGCCGTGACGAACTCGGCGAGGATCCCGGGATCTGAAGCGGAACTCGCAAAATAGGCCATGAAACCGGGGTGGTTCCAGTGCGTGAGGCCCGGCACGATCGTTTCGTCGAGATCGGCCAGGATGCTCTCTACATCCTCCGGCGACTCCGGCGCACGGGGAGGGATCACGGCTTCGACATCCCCGGGCTGCACTCGCGGCAACACAGGCAGGTTGGTCAACCGGACGCGGTACGCCTCGATCCAATCGGTCAGTCTGTGGGCAGCGGTCCTGAAGTCCGGCGTGTCCGATGGCCCGGAAGCAGGCCCTGAGGTGCGCATGCCGACACTCTCCAAATGGGGTGACTATCGGGCGCAACGATAAGGCCTGCGTCCTGCAGTCAACAACCAGGTCGGGCCAGCCGGTCGATCGAGCCGTAGGTTCGCGCCAATGAGCAACGCACTTCATGAGGGGTTGCGCCCGATTCTCGACGGCTGCCAGGCGGCCGTGAGGGAGGAGATCGAGGCCGTCCGTGCAGATCTGGACCGCAGAGGCCTGGCCACGCCTGTTAAGGTCACCGCCGGAGCCCGGGTCAGCGGTACCGGAACCACTCGGCTGTACGACTGGACTCTGCCCGCGGGGACCTACGGCATTCGCGTCGACGACGCGGTGTCCATCGAGACGGAATCGGGGTCCGGACTGGGATTCGTGGCCCGTTTCGACCGTAGCCGCAACTCACTTCGCATCGCGACGGACGCTTCTCTGGGCGCACATCCAGGCACGGGGCAACTGACGTTCGATCCGACCTGGCTACTCGAGTCGCTCAACGAACGACTGGCCCAGATCGGCGACAGTCCCGAGCAGTTCCACGTCGGTACGGCTCTCAAGCTGTTCGGTCAGGAGTTTCCGGGAGTTGGCGAGCGCGCACCCGACCCCGCGCATCACGTAGACCTCAACGATTCGCAGACCGCCGCACTCGGCAGGGTGCTCGGCAGCGAGGTGCAGTTCGTATGGGGGCCTCCTGGCACCGGAAAGACACTCGTACTCGGCCATGCAGGGGCTGCGCTCGCCGGCGAAGGGCGTGTGCTGATTGTGGCCCCGACGAACGCCGCCGTGGACGAAGCGGCGACCAGAGTAGCCGACATACTCGGCCCGGGCGCGATCGAGGCCAACCGCCTGCTGCGGTTCGGTGCCGGATTGCTGCCGGGATCGGATCCGAGGCTCGGAATCGACGCGGCCGTCACGCGAGCGGAGCGTGTTCGACCCGGCGGACTATCGCGGGCCATAGATGAACTTTCGGAGCGCCTCGGGCTGAAGCCACAGCTCAAGGACGACTCCCTCGCGATCACCGCGGCGCGCGTGCAGGCCGCAGGCCGGCGCACGGGCGACCCCGCCGACGCGGCCATGGCCGGGCGTGTGGCCTCCGCCTACCAGGCAGCCGCTCGCCGGGTCCTGGAATCAGCCGACGTAGTCCTGACCACGCTTGCGAGGCTCGCAGTCCGCGAAGAACTGGCGACGCTCCGGTTCGATGCGCTTCTGATCGACGAGGCGAGTGCCGCCACTCTCCCCTACACGCTGTTCGCGTCCTGCCTGGCAGGCGCGCGCGTGGCGGTATTCGGCGATTTCCAACAACTACCCGCCGTCGTCCAGTCCAGGGGGGAGCTCGCTCGGGAGTGGATGCGCAGGGACATCTTCCGCGCGTCAGGAGTGTTGCAGTCGTCGGACGGCCTTCCTTCACCTCGGGATCGCCTGTGCTCGATGCTGGATGAGCAGTACCGCATGCGGCCGGCAATCCGGGGACTCATCGGCGATCTGTTCTACGGGGGTCGGCTTCGTGACGGTCTGCCAGATGTGACAAGCGCCGGAGAACTGGTCCTGGTGGACACAGCCGGGTTGGAGCCGCGCGTCACTCGTTCAGAACGGTCCCGGCAAAACGACCGACACGTCGAGGTGCTCATCCAGGTCCTGGAACTCCTGGGACGCCGTGGCCTCAACGACGTGGCCGTCGTCGCTCCCTACCGCATTCAGGTGCGCGAGTTGCGCAAGCTCGTGCGCTCCCGCCTCGGACGGGCGGCGCCAGCGGCACTGGAAATCGCAACGATCCACCGCTTCCAGGGTCGGGAGAAGCAGGTCGTCGTGTTCGACACAGTCGACGCGCCGCCGTCTCCAAGCTGGTTCCTGGATGAACGTCGCAATCGTGATTTCCCGCGCATGCTGAATGTGGCCCTCTCACGAAGTCAGGATCTGCTGATCCTGCTGGCCACGGTGGACGGACTGCGGCAGACGCTGCCCGCCGATGCGCTCCTGAACCGGGTCGTGGACCGGGTGATCAGCTCGGGGACGGTTGTCGACGGTCGTCGGGTTGCCGATCTGCACGCCGCGCTCGAGCACCTGCCCGCGATCACTGCCCCCTGATTGGGGTCGCTACGGTCGATCCATGGAATTTTGTTCGCGAGATACCGCGCAACTAGTAGGCATCTGCATCAAATTTTGCGAAAAATGCTATATCGACGTCTCGACGCCTTGACTATCAAAAATATTGTTTTATTATCATCCCGTGCTGCGGAGGAGGCACCGGCGAGACCGGATCGCCGCCGTTCCGAAATGCGCGACGACGGGCAGGGCTCGGTGGGGTTGGAAGCTCTCTAACGAGGGTGGAAGGCGTCAATAGCTGACCGGGCAACAGGTGCGAAAGCACGGCCTGTCGAGTACTGGGAGGGAGCGCAACCGACCAGGAAGCCGCGTTCGAAACGGACACAGAATCCTTCCTCAGGCCCCCGGGCGCTCTTCGGAGCGGTCGGGGGTTTGAGTATGCAGGGTACCCTCCCCGTCGATCCAGCGACCGAGGATCGAATTTTTTACAAAAACGATTGTGGAATATCTGTGGATTGCGAGTGGAAAAATGTGGAAAGTGATCGGAACGCAAACTCAGTTGCGAGTGCATCCGGAGCTAGCCACTTGTCCACGCAACTGTGAATTGGGAGTGTAGCGGAGATGGTGCGAGCGTTCGAAGTGCGTACGACAGGGCAGGGTCTTGAGCTCATAACGGCGCGCGTGCAGGCGCTGGTGACGGAGTCCGGGATCACAGAAGGCCTGTGCACGGTCATGATCCGGCACACCTCGGCTAGCCTGGTGGTTCAGGAGAATGCGGATCCCAGCGCAAGAGTGGACCTCGAACGCTGGTTCAAACGATTGGTGCCGGAGGGGGACCCGCAGTTTACGCACACTACTGAAGGGGACGACGACATGCCGGCCCACATCAAGGCGGCGCTGACCTCAACAAGCGTTTCGGTTCCGATCGTCGGCGGCCGGCTGGCGCTCGGGCGCTGGCAGGGCATCTATCTGTGGGAGCACCGACGTCGCGGATCGGTGCGAGAGTGCGTAATGCACATGGGTGCGTAAGCATCCGCAGGCGCTACCGGTGGCGAGCCACGCGTTCGAGCACTATGCATCGTGCCGGAAAGGCCAGGAGTCCGGACCCCCGTTCACTGGGAGGCGGCGCAATGAAGGTCGTTGTGCAGCGCGTAGATAGCGCTTCCGTGCGGATCGCAGGTAAAGTGGTCGGCGAAGTTGGCCGGGGGCTGCTGATCCTCGCAGCGTTCGCCGCCAGTGATACCGAGGAGGTTTTGCGTTGGATGGCCGAGAAGCTCCGCGGGCTACGCGTGTTCGCGGACCCTGACGGCCGAATGAACCTCGACGTCGGCGAGGCCGGAGGGGGACTGCTGGTAGTCTCTCAGTTCACGCTCTACGGAGACGTTTCCAGGGGCCGGCGCCCATCATTCGTCGGTGCCGCACCACCGGAACAGGCTCGATCGATGTATGAGAAGTTTGTCGAACTGTGCAGGGCGCAAGGCGTGCCAGTGGCCTCTGGAGAGTTCGGCGGCATGATGGACGTGGAGCTCGTCAACTCCGGGCCGGTCACACTCGTGATTGAGCGCTGACCCGATGAAGCGCCTGGTCCTTGCCTCCGGATCGCCGCGCCGCCGCGAAGTCCTGGCTGCACTGGGACTGGAGTTCGACGTGCGTCGTCCGGACATGGAGGAAATCGTGCTGGAGGGCGAGTTGCCCGAGGCGACCGTGTGTCGACTGGCCCGCGAGAAGGCCGCCTCCGTGGATGCGGAACGCGGGGAGCTCGTGCTCGCTGCCGACACCGTCGTCGTGCTGGAGGGCGAGTTGCTCGGCAAGCCGACCGACGCGCAGGACGCCGCCGGGATGCTGATGCGGCTCGCGGGAAGGACCCACGACGTGTTCACGGGCCTGGCGCTGCGAAGTGGCACAGGCTGCGTGTCAGCCGCGGCCCGGACCGAGGTGTCGTTCCGGCAGTTTGATAGGTCCGAGTGCGAGGCCTACGTTGCGACGGGCGAGCCCCTCGACAAGGCCGGGGCGTACGGAATCCAGGGTCTCGGCGCGGCACTGGTCGATCGGATAGACGGGGATTTCCATAACGTGATGGGTCTGCCCGTACCGACATTCCTGGAGCTGCTGGTCGCCGCGGGATACCGGTACCGGTACGGCCGGATTGTTCAGGAACATCGACCCGAGAATACATGAGCCGAGCAGATGCCGTACTGGCGATCGACCAGGGAACGACGGGGTCCCGGGCGCTCGTGTTCGCAGGAGACGGCAGGCTGCTCGCTTCCTCGTACCAGGAGTTCCCCCAGTACTTCCCCCAGCCCGGG
>JARFPW010000351.1 GCA_029288095.1 Gemmatimonadota bacterium | reverse complement strand
GGTGTGATCGCGCCCAGCCATCGGGCTCCGGTTAGCGCGAGCAGGTACAGGGAGCCGGCAAACACCAGAACACCGACGCCGAATAACGTAGCCGCAACATCCCATCGTCTATCCGGCCACATCGCCGATGCCAGCCCAACGAACAGTAGCGCCAGGGCGTGCACCAGCTGGTACCTCACGGCTGTCTCGTAGACCGCGAGCAGGTCCGTGGTCAGAACATCCCGGAGGGCATGTGCGCCGAACGCTCCAGCCGCCACTCCGAGACCCGCCAGGACACATCCAAATACGACCCAGGTCTTCTCCATGACTCACAATGTGGCATCGGCGGTTCGGCCGCGACCGGGTGCGTCTGGTCCGCGCGGCGGAGCCTGTGATAGGTTGGCATCCAGAGGCCGAACCTATCATTGCCACCGACAGGAATCGCCGGATGACCGGAATGCCACTATCTGCCGACCAACCCCTGCTCGTCGCGGTCATCGAGCCTGGCGACGGACCCACGCCCATCGGCGACCTCCTGGCCGGTCCGGACTCTCTGGTAGACGTGGTGGCTGTTGACGATGGTGGACTCGGCGACGCTAGGGCGCTCGTCGTAGCCTCGAGTGCGCTTCCCGGAGGTGGATTGGAGGAACTGCGCGCCGAGCTGCCGGTAGAGCCGGACTTTCCGATTCTCGTTGTGGTCGACTCGCAGACGGAGCCTCCCGACAACGCCGTATGGATGAGCCTTCCTGCCTCGGCCGCTGCCGTCTCCGCAGCCTGCCGGGGATTGGTGGCCGACATGTCGGCCACTCCCGGACAGCTTCGAGCTCGCTCGCCGGGTGGGCCGGCCGCAGCCGTCCTATACGGAGAGATCGTGGCCGCGGCAGCCGAGGTCCTGGCGGCAGCCCGGGAAGGCGAGCTGGGCGACCTGGGCGAAATCCGGCTGCTGGCGGAGCGCGTGCACTCCCACCTCCTCCGGGGTAACGGCCTCGTCAACCAGTCGCTCGAGCCGCACGGGGAGTTCGGCCTCGCGAGTCACTCGGCCAACGTCGCGATCATCGCCGGGAAGATTGGCCTCGGACTGGCTATCGGGGTCGAGGACATCGTCCGTGCCATCATGGCCGGAATCGTTCACGACATCGGCATGGTCAGGCTTCCGGATTCCCTCGTCCAGAAACCTGGAAGTTTCGACCCCGAGGAACGGGAACTCCTGCACACGCACCCGATCCTCGGAGCGGAGCTGCTCGAGGGGGTGGACCAACGCTACTCCTGGCTTCAGCCGATCGTGCTGCAGGAGCACGAGCGGATACAGGGCCAGGGATATCCCGCGGGCTTGCTGGCCGCCCACATCGATCCACTGGCGCAGATCATCGGCTTGTCAGATGTGTTTGAGGCGCTGTCGCATCCACGCTCCTACCGGTCACCCTACACGGCGCTCGAGGCGCTGGAGCAGGTGAGCGAGATGAAGGGTGAGTACTTCGAGCCGGGCATGGTTGCAGCTCTGGTCAACGAAATCTCGGCTTTTCCGCTCGACAGCTATGTGCAGCTGAGCACAGGCGAGATCGGCCAGGTGATTGGGACCAATCCTGAGAACATCCTGCGGCCTGAGATCCTCGTGAGGTGGGATGCGTCCTGGAACCCGGCCGAGCCGCCGAAGCGGATCGACCTGGCGTTTGCGCCGGATGTGACGGTAGCCCGAGCTCTTCTGGAGGCCGAGCTACCGATCACATAGGTCCGGCGTCGGTCATCGCGTCAGAGCAGAGACAGCCTCAGCGCGTGGAACGACCACCCGACGGATCGCCTGGACAGCACGATCGCCCGACGATATCTGCCGTTCTCCAGAGCTGCGTTTGCCCGACGGAGCAATTCACGGGCATGCGCCAGCGCGTGCCTCACGCGTGGGCCGGCATCGTTTCCGATTTCCTCGACCACACGCTCGTAGATGATCGTGGCAGCGGTGACCGCGGCCTCAGCGTGCGCCTTGGCGTGATCCCGAGCGTCCCGGTGGCGATGCCGCATGCGGTCCGCCATTCCGAGGGCCAGAAGCAGCCGCTCACCCGCGCCTACCCAATCTCCATTGTCGCGAAGCACGGTGGCTTCTCCGAGCAACTCGGTCATACGCTCAGCCAGATCGGCGAGGCGTTCGTACTCGTCGGCCGCACCGTCGAGTCGAGTCAGCAAGTCCTCCACACGCTCGAACAGTGCGTTGATTCCATCTTCGCCGTGCCTGTCGAAGATAGCCTGCGAGATGATGAGGCGACCTTCCATGGCCAGCTCTGCGGCCAATTCCGTGTCGCCGTTTCGCCAGGCCTCACGAGCCTGTCGGAACAGTTCGCGGGCCTCGGCCCAGGGTCCGGTCGACGGGCTGTCTCCGGCGAATAGGGCGGCGTCCTCCACGATGACGTCAGCGACGACATCGTCTACCGCTACCTGCAGTTCCAAACTCTCTGTGATCGCGATGTCGGCCGGTTCCTGGTCAGTTCCCGGGCCGGCCGGATCTTCGCCGCACGCGACGAGCCCGGTTGCGAGCACGGCGATCAGCGCGCTCTTCCAATGTCCTGCGTGGTGCCACATGACTGCCTCCTTGGATCCTGATTCCCCTGTTGTCGGAGATAAGACGAGGCATTTCGGGTTGAGGTCACACCGGTTCGACTGGATACGACCGCCGATCATCGTCGAAGGTCCCCAGCTGGACGCGCCGACCGAAGCGCAGCGCTGCCCCTGGCGAATGAATGCGAACGACGTGCACGACGCCGTCGGAATCTCTCACGCGCGCTCGACCGGTGGGCGAGTCGCGCCCCGCTGTCGCGGTCACGACCTGGGCCACTGAACCCTCGAGCCCTTGCTCGTTCCAGGTCACTCCAGTCACGGGCGGAAACAACCGACGAAGCAGACGGGAGCCGACGAACGTTCCCCCCACCCCAAGGAGGGTTGCTGCAGTCACGACGACCGGGAACCTGTCGGCCGGCGAACCCAGAGCGAGGTCGTGGATGGCCCCGTTGAGCGTGAGGCCGGCAATGCCAGTCAGAAACAGGCTCGCTGCACGGACGTCCGGACGCGGCCGGCGCTGGCTCAGGAACCCGAACAGCACACCGCCGACCACGGCTCCGACGAACACGAGGTTGAACCACTCGCCCAGGAATGACAGGTAGGACAACTAGCCCCCGACTACCCCCATCGTCTTCTGAACTTCTGCGGCAGAGGTCTCCAGAGCCGCCTGCTCGGAGGCCGAGAGTTCGACCTCGATGATCGCTTCGAGGCCCGATCGGCCGAGCTTGCAGGGCACCCCGAGGAACATTCCCTCGAGGCCGAATTCCCCTTCCAGCCAGGCCGCGGCGGGCAGGATTCGGTTCTTGTCTCGGACGATCGACTCGACCATCTGGAC
>JARFPW010000309.1 GCA_029288095.1 Gemmatimonadota bacterium | reverse complement strand
CCCGGGGCAGTTCCGCCTGTGCTACGGGAATGATAATCCTGGCATTCGCGCGGTCGGAGGCCTGCATCGTGCCATATCGGCAGGTGCCGTTACAAGATGTAACATGCTGCAGAGTAGTAATATACGGAATCGCGACGGGCTAGATCATCGGGCCCGCGGGATGACAGGGGCCTGCAATTCTGCAGCCGATCCCGAGCCGTTTACCCAGCCACCCGGGTTCGCCGAACCAACTCGGATTGTCGCACGCGTACCACGGTTTCCGTCGGCCTAGGGCACGTGTACCACACCAGCCCTCAGCTTCCCGGCCAGTACTCGTCAAACATCACATAGGGTGATCGCTGCATTCCCAGCGACTCATACGTTGATTGTGCCGCCTCGTTGTCCCGTTCCACGTACAGGCGAATGCCGGCGACCCGTGCTTTCCGAGCCAGCTCGCGAACATGCTCGTGCAGGAGTCTATACATGCCCAGACGCCTGTGGCTCCGCGCAACGTAGACACTCTGGATCCACCAGATTTCCGCGTTTCGCCAGTCGCTCCACTCCACCGTGATCGCGAGTTGAGCCACAATCTCGCCATCTTCCTCCGCGACGAAGTATCGGCCCATTGACGAATCGGAGAGTATCCGCGTCACGCCATCGGTGAGCCGGGAGCGATCGAGCACTCGTCCCTCGGTTTCACGGGCCAGGGCCTGGTTGAACAGCACGATGCGGTCCCTGTCTTCGGATACGGCCTGGCGAATCGTCGCGCTCATTCGCGTCTCCGCGGTTGGGTTGTCTGCCGGCCGAGGATACTACGCCGTATGGCGCGATGCCGCACGAAGCGGCGTCTCGCCGGGGGGTCATCCGATGAAAGGCCCTGAAGTACGCCACGTTTGGTCAGGCACACGCCTTGCCACAATCGCTATCCATGACGAACGTGATTTCCGCCACGAAGCGCTTTTGGCGACCGCCCGACGCCACGCTGGTGGCGCCGGCGGCAGAAGGCGAGCTGATCATCTCGAGGATTCGCTCGATTCTAGCCATCTTCGGCCTCGCCGTCGCATTGGCCGCGGCTCTGCGGAATCCGACCTCCACGGACCTGCGGATCTACCAGGCCATGCTGACCCTGGCCGTGGCCGTGAGCCTCGTTCTCCACCTGCTGGTGCGCCGCGTCACATACGAGTGGTGGGTTGGATTCGTGGCCAGCATCGCGGATGTGACGCTGGTCAGCGTGGCACTAGCCGTGTTCCTGATTCTGGGAACCCCCGAGTCGGCCATCCACAACGAAATCCTGTTCCCCGCGTACTTCTATGCCCTGTCGGTAACCACAGTCCGACTCGACCACCGGGCATGCCTCACCGCTGGTGTCTGCGCGTCCGTGCAGTACATCGGCGTCGTGGCCCTGGCGGCCACCGCCTACTCGCTCGACCCCGCGGTCCTCCAGGTCGAGGCCCAGGCGGTGCGCGTCGCCCTGTTGATCGGCATGTCGTGGCTGGGCGTACTGGTGAACCTGCGGATGCAGCGTCCGCACGTCCTGTCCGCCAACGACCCGCTGACGGGCCTCCTGAACCGGCGCGCCTTCATGGAGCGCTGGGAGAGCGAGCAGGCTCGTGCGCGGAGGTACGGGCGACCGATCTCGATCAGTGTGATCGACGTGGACTACTTCAAACAGTTCAACGATCGGTACGGGCATGCCGGTGGCGACGCGGCCCTCGTGGCCGTCGCGGCTGCCCTGCGCGGCCGAGTCCGCGAAACCGACTTCGTCGGCAGGCTCGGGGGAGAGGAATTCGTGGTCGCGTTTCCTGAAACCGGGTCTTCCGCAGCCATGACTGCCGCGGAAGGCCTCCGCAAGGCAATCGAGGAGTCTTCGCTCGTGATCGCCGGAGCCCGCGGAGCCGCCAACGTGACGGTGAGCATCGGCGTGGCGAGTTGGCCTGAGCACGGAGAGGAAATCAGCCGACTGCTCGACCGTGCCGACGACCGGATGTACGAAGCGAAGCTGGCGGGTAAGAACCAGGTTATCGGACCGGCTGTGCAGACGACGCCGTTGGGCGCTCCCGTACCGTATTAGTCGAGACCGCTCAGCTTCGGGTAAGCGCCCGGCGAGCCACCAGAGCCACGACTCCGCCGGCCAGACCGATCCACAGGACCCCCCAGACGACCGTGGGCACACCCGTCAGATCGGCCAGCATGTGCGCGTCCGACTCGAGTCCGGGCCGATCGAGTACGTCGCTCTTGATATCCAGGATCGCGTAGAGGGCGCTCGTCAATCCGAGTGCGGTGAGAATCCGTGCGTTCCAGAGCGCCGGCAACTGACGCGCCGCGAGGACAAGGGCCGCGGCGAATCCCAGGCCAAACGCGAAGCCGAACAGATTCCGCATGTAGAGCAGCGTGACCGCACCGGTCGCCACTCCGACAAGCGCCATCGTCCACCGGGCCTGCGCCTCAAACCTGGCCAGCCACAGGAAGGCCAGTCCCCAAGCCAGGCTGCCGAGATAGCCTGCCGATAGGGTAAGAAACGTGCTGCCACCACCGCAGTAGCATGCACCCCCCTGGTTGGCATCGATCACGATGCGTTCGATGCGTCCTCCCGTGGCGACCGCCATGATGCCATGGCTGATCTCGTGGAGAAACACGACAAACAACTTGACCGGCGCCACAGCCGCCGTATCCCACAGCAGCCAGAGGGCTACGAAGAACACCAGCATTCCGAGAAGTGAGGCCCCGGATATGGCTCGATCGCCTTTCCGATTGGTCCGTTTCCGTGCGGTCGGTTTCTTCCTCGCCATTGCTTATCTTTCTCATTCGTCGCCGTGAACCGACCGCCCGGACCAGTATGCGCATCCTGCAACTCGCCAGCGAGGCCGTCCCCTTCGCCAAGACCGGTGGTCTTGCCGACGTCGTCGGGGCGTTGAGCACGTACCTCGGTGGAGCCGGACACCGGGCCGAGTTGGTGCTTCCGTACTACCGTGAAGTAAAGCTCGCGCAGCCAGCCCGTGATACCGACGTCGCGATGGAGTTCGGTGCCTCAGAACTCGGTACGACGGATGCGGGGCGTCTGGTTTCGGGCCCGAGGGTCGACGGACTGCGGGTCTGGTTCGTCGACGTTCCCGAACTGTTCGATCGGGATGGGCTCTATGGGCCTCCCGGGTCTGACTATCCCGACAACCTGCTGCGGTTCGCAGCCTACGTGCGAGCCGCGCTGCTCGCGTCGGATCGGCTGGAGTTCCGGCCCGATATCGTGCACTGTCACGACTGGCAGGCAGCACTGGCGCCCGGATGGCTGCCCGCCGGCACCGCTTCCGTGATGACCATCCACAACCTGGCCTACCAGGGGTGGTTCCCGGCCGCGCAGCGGGCGCCGCTCGAAGCGCCGCATCCGAATCGATTCGAGTTTCCGGGCACGGGCGACCTGAACCTCCTCGCCGCCGGCCTCCGGGCTGCCGACCAGGTGACGACCGTGAGCAAGCGCTACGCCGCGGAAATCGCGACTCCGGAGCTGGGCTTCGGCCTGGATCCCATCCTGAGAGGACTGGAGCATCCGGTCGAAGGGATCCTCAACGGGATCGACACGACCGTCTGGGATCCTTCGACGGATCCGTGGCTCCCCGCGCCGTACGGTCCCGAGAACCTGGAGGGCAAGGCCGACTCACGCGCCGACCTGGCCGAGGCGTTCCGCATCGATGCTCCTACGGGGATCCCCGTGTTCGGCCTCGTATCACGACTCGTGGACCAGAAGGGAATCGGCCTGTTCGAGGACCTCCGCCAACAGATTGCGGCCTGGACCGATGCCCGGTTCGTCTTCCTCGGAACGGGAGACCCGCGACATGAAGCCGACCTCGAGTCCCTTGCAAGGCTGCCCAACGTTGGTGTGCGCATCGAGTTTTCCGAGCGTCTGGCCCACCTGGTCGAGGCGGGCTCGGACTTCTTTCTAATGCCGTCCGTATTCGAACCATGCGGCCTCAATCAGATGATCAGCCAGCGGTATGGTACGTTGCCGATCGTCCATCGAACCGGCGGACTGGCCGACAGCGTCACGCACGCCGACCGTGCCGCCATCGATGCCGGCACGGCCAGCGGCATCGTGTTCGAGCACCCTGACGCCGCGGGCCTGGAATGGGCGATCGGAAAAGCGATCGATCTGTTCGCAGACGGCCCGACATACCGACGTATCCAGCAACTCGTGATGCGAATCGATCATTCGTGGGCCGGGCGCGGCCGCGAGTACGAGCAGATGTACGAGCGGGTGTTCACCCGACTCCGTCAAACAACCTCCTGACTGAACGGCCAAGGACACCATGCGCACGAACCTTCGTATACTCGGACTCGTGATGGCAGGCGGTGAGGGCCGCCGGCTGATGCCACTCACGGCGGATCGGAGCAAGCCGGCGGTGCCATTCGGCGGGAGCTACCGCATCGTCGACTTCGTGTTGTCCAATCTGCTGAACTCGGGAGTCTACTCGACGTTCGTGCTCGTCCAATACCGATCACAGTCGTTGATCCATCATCTGCGGGAAGGTTGGCGCCTGAGTACGCCGCACCCGGATGACTTCCTCACCGTGGTGCCTCCACAGATGCGCGTCGGCAGATCATGGTATCAGGGGACGGCCGACGCGGTGTTTCAGAACTTCAATCTGATCGCCGACTACAAGCCGGACCTGATCGCCGTTTTCGGCGCCGACCACATCTACCGGATGGATGTCGGCCACATGATCTGGTTCCACCGGAAGAAGGGTGCATCCCTCAGCGTGGCGATGCTTCCTGTGCCGGTCGAGAGCGCGGCTGGATTCGGGGTCGCCGAGGCCGATCCCGACGACGAGATCGTCTCGTGGCTCGAAAAGCCTTCCGCACCGCCCGAGATGTCGACACGCCCCGGTTATGCTTATGCCTCGATGGGCAACTACATCTTCGAGCCGGCGGCGCTCGTCAACGTGTTACGGGAGGTTACCGAAGAGGGGCTGGAACCTGACTTCGGCAAGACGATCGTCCCCCGCATGGTCGAAGATCCCGACCATCAGGTCTATGCATACGACTTCCACCGGAATCGGGTGGCCGGCGTCAGGCCCTACGAGGAGGCCGGTTACTGGCGGGACATCGGGACGCTGTCCGCTTACCACGCGGCGCACATGGACCTGCTCGGTGCGGAGCCCCGGTTCGACCTCAACAACAAGAGCTGGCCGATCCACTCTCAATCCTACCATCGGGCCAGCCCGCGAATTCTGGGCGGCACGATCGAGGACGCCAGTATCGGGGTCGGCTCGGTGATCGACGGAGCACGGATCGTCCGTTCGGTGATCGGGCGCAGCACGCGTATCGAACCGGGCGCGGAAATCGTGGATTCCATCGTGATGGACCACTGTCGCGTCGGAGCGGGCGCCCGCATCCACCGCGGGATCATCGACCGTTACAACTACGTGGACGAGGGGGAAGTGGTCTCCGCGGGCGATGCTACGCGCGAGGACGCACACGTCGCGGGAGACCTGGTCGCGCTGCCACGGGGCCGCACGCGGCCACTCTAGCCTGTCGGCGCCTAGATGAGAACGGCCAGCGCGGCCAGACAGACGACGACGCCGGTAACGGCGAGGGTGGGGAACTTCCTCTCGTAGCGCAGCCGCGCTGCCGCAAACACGGCCAGGAACACGGCCAATGCCCCGTAGATACCCATCAGCCCACCACGCCAGAGGCCACTGTCCGGATACAGGAACACGGCGAGTCCGGCGATCAGGGCGCCGACGAATAGAATCTTCTCTGTCAGAATTTCTTCACGCTTGGGCCTGCGCGTCGCGGGCAAGCGCCCCGCCAGCGACAGGCCGAACAGCACCAGGAACTCGACGGCCACCACGGATGCCCACGATATCAGGCCCGCCCGGTCGCCGTGGAAGGCGTCCGTGAGCGACGCAAACGCGAGCGACGTAACCGAGACTGCTCCAAGTGCATAGATGCCGAATGCGATCAGCCGGCTCACGATGAGGTTCGCGAAGTAGGTGCCCGGTTCGTCCCGCCGCAGTCTCAGCGCGGGAACGTCTTCGAGCGGGTATTCACGAACGAGCCTTGGTGGCCAGCGGCCGGCGCGTGATGCCCGCACAACGGCGTCCGCTTCGGCTTCGACCGCTCGCGCCTCGTCCTGTTCCAGGGTCCCGGCTTCCACGGCCTCGGCCAGATCCTGCTCGTCCAGCAGAACCGCCGGTTCGCCGGGGGCTTGCCAGACGTCGAGGTAGAGATCGGTGAGATCCCAGCGGTTCCCCTCGATCAGGGGGAGTCGGATGAAGTTGGTATAGTAGCCGAGCCGTCTGCCGGCCCCATCGTACACGGCGGCGATTTCGTAGGGACGGCCCGGAAACAGATACCAGAGAATGGCGCCGCCCGATAACACCTCCGTGTTGCCGATCCGCAGTGCGTCCGTCACGTGAAACAGGGAGACCTTGCACGACGGACCGTCATGGAGGAGTTCCTGGTCGTAGCGGCGTATGTCGTCCGGGAGCCGGCGGTACACTACTTCGACGCGGGCGCCTCCGGGGTGATCGGGGGCTGGAACGCGTCGCGCACCGGAATGCCTGACCAGCCGCTTAGGGAGAATTCGTGAACGTCCGCTTCTGGTCCGCGAGCTCGTTTAGTAGCGGCGCCGGCGTGAAACGCGAGCCGAGAGCCTCAAACCCTCTGAGGCCGTCTCGGATCCGGGCCACGCCTTCGCTATCCGCCCATCGCAACAAGCCACCGCGGAACGGCGGGAATCCAGTGCCCATGATCATGGCGAGATCCACCATGTCGGCCGATTCGATGACCTCGTCGGCCAGCGACCATGCCGCTTCGTTCACCATCAGGTACAGGCAGCGAGACAGGATGTCCTCGTCCGACATCGCCTTCCCGGGCGCCGTGTCCCCACTGACAGCCTGTCCGATACTCGGATCCACGCCGGTCGACTTGCCGTCCCGATAGAGGTAGAAGCCACGACCGTTCTTCTTCCCGAGCCTCCCGTCATCCATGAGGTGCGCCAACAAAGGCGCCGGCGCCAGGCGATCGCCGAACGCCGAGCCCATCTCGCGGCCGGCGTGATTCGCCACGTCGAACCCGATCTCGTCGAGCAGGCGCAGCGGGCCCATGGGCATCCCGAAGGCCCGCAGCACCCCGTCCACGCGCTCCACGCTGGCGCCCTCCGAGAACATCCGTCCCGCTTCGTTCAGGTAGGGGCTGAGCAGCCGATTGACGAGAAAGCCGGG
>JARFPW010000246.1 GCA_029288095.1 Gemmatimonadota bacterium | reverse complement strand
TGTATAAGAGACAGGTCCTGGACCAACCGTAGTTGTCCACGAAGAAGCCGATCGCTTCCATCGAAGCCCAGGCAGCGCCCAGGTAGATGAAGGCGGTCCGGAAGATGTGCTTGTCTTGCAGCCTCTCGAACCAGCTCATCGACACCTGATAATGGTATGAGTCCCCGTCGCGAGGCTCAGACGCCCCGCAAGGCTGAAGCTACTCCCGCTTCTGGGTAACGGACCAGCGGGGAACCAAGGCTTCTTCGTTCCCTTTCCTACTTTGACACGCGAAAGGTCCGATGGGATGACCGGACGTATGTGGCCGCTTGCGTGACTACCCGATATGCATCGCTGGGATCCCCTGCGTGAGGCGCCGTGGCGGCAACCAAGGAGCCCGCAACTGAAAGAAGCCGAGCCGGCCGGCGGGAGGCGAGCAGAGAGAGAGGTTCTTCGGCAAATGCGCGGATGGCAGAAGGGCCGCCGGGAACCCCGGCGGCCCTTCGCGATGCTGACCTACCCCCCATCGGGGAAACCCGACGTTACGGGGCCGGACAGTAGACGTCCTCGGGATCCCATGCCTCGGTCTCTACGTTGTAGAACCGGAGCTGGGCGACTCTCAACCCGCTGTTATCGTAGTCCCACCAGTAGCTGGCTCCGTCATCACCGAAGAGAGGCGAGACGGCCCACCGATCGCACGTCTGCGTGTCCGTGTCGAAGTCGGCGCAATAGTCGACGTATAGCAGATTCTTGCTCTCGTTACGGAATACCGACTTGCCCTTGCGGCGCTCGATGTCAATCTGGCTTACACCACCGTCCACGTCGACGGCGCACCACGTCCCGTCGGTGTTCTCGTAGCACGTCTGCATCTTCGCCGATCCGCCGGGCTTTCCGAGAGCCCTGACGAAGACCGAGTACTCGGTGGTACCATCGCAGTTTTCGTCCGGATTCGGGAGCTGGAAGGCAGCCTCTCCGTCGGTACCGTTCGCGTCCAGGACTTTGAAGTCACCTTCGGCGAGCATGATCTTCGTGTCGCCTCCCCACAACTTGACGAAGATCCGCCGACCGTTGTTGCCATCCATGTCGGCCGACTTGTCGCCGGTGCCAATGATGTTGAGCGTGTAGTGCGCCCCGCTCGGCGCCCCGTTGTTCTCGACCGGGCTCTTCTTGGCGAAATCCGCCTGCTGCTCCGGCTCCGTCGGCTGTTCGTCGCACGCCGCAAACGTGAACGCGACGACGGCCGACAGGCCAAGTGCAAGGATCTTGTTGCCTCTCATGTGAATCCTCCTCGACTCGAGTGGTCCGGCGCTGCCTGTAGATCGGACAGGCAGGGCGCGGTGGTCACGGACAGACGCTGATTAGATGCAAGAGGTCGCCCGATCAGACCACTCCGACGACCTCAAGCTCAACCCCTGTCGTAACAGGCAATTGTAGCGATGGTAACGGATTGGAAAGGGCTTGGAAACTGTGGACTCAAAGCCACAGTTTGGTGCATGAAATCAACACTTTCCAACTTTTTGCGCCAACACGCGTTACGCCCCCTGGCGGCCCGCTTTCCGCAGGGGGCGTGCGGGCTCAGAAGCCGCGCGTCCCCAGTGCGAAGGCCAGCTGGAAAGCGTTGCTGGACGACGTGAGCGACACGTTCTCCGCGAGCGGCCCACCCGGAGTCAGGACCGGTCCCATGACCGAATTCTCGAAGCCGACCACGTAGCCCGCGTCGATCCGGAAGCGACGCGTCGGCTGCCACCCGATGCCGAACGACAGGTGGTTCCGCACGATCCCGGGCGTGGTGAGGTTCACACTTGCGAGCTCATCGGTGATGGCAGAGCCACCGGTATTGTATCCCGCCCGCAGGGCGACCTTGTCGCTGGCGGCGTATTCGGCGCCGATGTTGAACACGAACACGTTCTGCCACCCGAATCCCCGCAGGGCGAGATCGGACCCGAAGGGCGAATCGCCTTCGAGCGTGAAGCCCGCTGCATCTTCGTAGAACAGGTACCGGACGTCAGCGGCGAGCAGCAGGCTGGGAAGTGGCGTCATCGAAAGGCCCGCGGCCAGCATGGCGGGACTCTCGAGCGTGAAGCCCACCTCCTGGAGGTCCCCGTACGACGAGGATCCCGGATCGGCAACGGTGGCCGGCAGGGAGTAGCTGCTGACCCCTGTCTTCGAGGCATAGGACGCCCCGAGGGCCACGAAGTCGTTGATGTTCCACAGCAGTCCGGCCTGGAATCCCACCCCGGGCTGACTGTTTCCTCCCACGGCGTTTGGATACGAACCGCCGGTCGGCTCGCCGACGAGCAACGGGTCCTGCATGAAGGACGTACAGTCAAACAGCAGCGATCCACCGAGCCAGATCGCGTCCGTCACGGCGAACGCGACGCTGGGAGTGATCCGGATGGCGCTGTAGTCGGAGGCCGCGACGAACGGCGTACCGTTCAGCGTACCTGCATAGCTGGTCTGGAAGCCACCCACCTGGTACGCCCCCAGGCCGAGCGATACCCGGTCGCTCACCGGCGAGGCCACGGCGACGGACGGGAACAGCGCCCGCACGTCGGCACCCTCAACGGTGCTTGCGCCGGTCTCCACCGTGTGGCTCGGCCTCTGGAAGTCGATGCTGAATTCCGCGCGTGCACCGTCGTAGCCAACCATGGCAGCCGGATTCAGGTACAGGGTTCCGAGAAGGCTCTGGGTGGTAGCGGCGCCCGCCCCCCCCATGGCCGAGTTGACGGCACCCACACCCTGCCGCATGTGGCCGTTCTGGGCCCGCGCCTGAGGGGCCGTAGCCAGAAGGGCGGCAGCCGCCAGGACCAGCGCGGCCGCGATCGTATGCTTGCTCATGTATTCCTCCACCGTCTCAGTAGAGACTGTCCTCGATCTTGTCGCGCATCTCTCCTTCGAGGGACGGCGGCATCTTCATGTTCGCGGCGAACTTCATCTTCCCGGCGTCCTCGAAATACATCTTCATCCGGAACATGGCGTCGATGATCAGGACCTTGACCTCGCCGTCCTCTTCCACGAGCACGAGCTCGAGCGGGAAGGCCGCGGCGTAGGCGATTCCGGGGCAGGAGAAGTCCGAGCGAGCCTCGTCCGTGCCTTCCTTCACGATGTCGAACGCCTTGGCTTCCATCGCCGAGGAGGTCATTCCGATGAACACAACGCCCTGGACACTCAGGTCGAGCAGGTACATCGGGCGCATTTGCCAATCGTAGACAACCGCCGCGTCCTCGAGGCCGGAGTTCAGCTGCTCGGCCGTCGCGAGAAGGCCGCCGTACTCCTCCACGTCCACGGACGCCGCCTCTTCGATCTTTCCCTCGAAGGCGCCGCCAGCG
>JARFPW010000184.1 GCA_029288095.1 Gemmatimonadota bacterium | reverse complement strand
CCGCCGAGCGGTACGCCGAGCAGGGAATGCACACAAGCGCCATCGCGCTATGCAATAAGATCCTGCGAATCGCCCCCGACCGCGACGTTCTGTACCGCCGCCTGGGTGGACTTCATGCCCAGACCGGTCTCCTGGCCGAGGGTCGCCGCTGTTGCATGGTGTACGTGGACCGTGCCGTCGAGCAGGGTCGTCATGAGGATGCCCTCGAAGCCATCGAGGAATTCGCCACGGCGACGGGCGATGAGCCAATCCGGCTCACCTACGCCGATCGACTCGAGGCCGTCGGCGATAGCCGCGGCGCGGCCGTCCAGCTCCGCTCCGTGCACCAGGCCCGCGTCGCCAGAGGCACTCCCGCCGCGGAACTCCTGGAGAGAATCCAGCGGCTCGACCCGACGGGAGAGACCGCCGAGCCGGCGGCACCCGCCGGCGATCCCACTGCCGCCGCACTAGCGGGCTCCGTGGACCTCGCGTCCCTGGTGGCCGAGGCCCTGGACGCGGCGGGAGCAAGCCCGGGGTTCGATCCGGTACCCGTCCCGGCTGTCGCGCCACCGGTTCGATCGGGTGACGACGGGCTGGCGGGCGTCCGCGCGATCCTCGGACGCTTCCGGGAGCAGGTGGACGAGGCGCTGCCCGATGACGACCTGGCCGCACGGTATGACCTGGGCATCGAATTCATGACGATCGGGCTGGTCGACGAGGCAGTCGAGGAGTTTCAGCGTGCGATCGCGGAGCCGGCTCTCGTGGAGGCCGCCCATGCGAGGCTCGCGGAGTGCCTGGTGCTGCGTGGATCTGAACCGGTCACGGCTGCGCCCGCGGCAGTCGGGGAGTCGGAGCAGGTTTCCGGGGAAGAGCCGGCCGCACCCGAGTCGGCCGGCACGGACACCGGGCCGGAGCACGCACACGACGAACCATCCGACGAGCTGAGCGGCCAGTATTTCCGCGCCCGGCTCGCCCAGTACAGGATTCGGCGCGCCGAGGAGCGGCACACGACGGATCACGGGGCGCACGTCGAGCTCGGCACGGCCTACGCCGAGATGGAACTGCTCCAGGAGGCCGTACGGGAATTTGCGGTCGCGCTCAAGGGCCCCCGGCCGATAGCGGCGCGCGCGGTGCGGGCGCTGCGCAAACTCGGAGAGCGCGAGGACACGGTGCCGGAGCTTGCTCTGCACGTCGTGGAAACGCTGTCCGAGGCCTCGTCGCCCGAGGCAGCCGAACAACTCTCGCGGAAGCTCGCCCAGCGCTGGGGGAGTGACCATTTCCTGGCCGAGCGTCTGAACACTTTGCGGTCGGACATCGAGAGCACGGAAGAGGTCCTTCCTGACCTCGAAACCTTGTTCCCCGGAATTGCCGCGGGAGCGCCAGCCGACGAGCCGGCACCCCCGGATCCTGGCGACACGGTCGCCGAGCCTGGGGGCGAACACCTGCGGGAACTGGACCAGTTGCTGGGCGAACTCGACGCAGAGGAACCGGCGGACGAGATGGACGACGCGTTGCGAGAGGACGATGAGCACATTCAGGCCCTCAAGGAGGCGGACGAGTTGTGTGCCGCCGGTCAAACGGAAGAGGCCGAGGGTGTGCTCCACCGGCTCCTGGATCGGCTCCGGGAATCACACCGGGCGCGCGAGGCCATGATCGTGCTGGATCGATTGCTCGTCCTGAAGCCGGAGGAGGTCTCTCTGTACGAGGACAAGGCCGAACTGGCGTTGATGGTCAACGATCGGCGGGCCCTGCTCCTCGCGTATGCCGAGCTCGGAGCGTGCCTTCAGCGGCAGGGTGAGGGCCGAAGCGCCCGCACCGCATTCGGTCGGATCCTCGATTTCGACCCCACGAACGAACAGGCCAAGGCGGCCATCGCGGAGATCGATCGGCAGGAGATTGAGCTCGAGTCCAGGGCGACAGCGGGCAAGCCCAGACCGCGCCGGCCCCACTCACGGGTGAAAGAGGCGGAGAAGGCCGAACTCGACGTCATGCTGAGCGATCTCGGGATGGACGACGGTTCGGAGCCGGACGGAGAAGCGCTGGGGGCCGGCGAGAGCACGGGGTCCGATGCCGTGAACCCGAAGTCAGATGCGAACTCTCGCTACGAACTCGGTCTGGCGTTCCGTCAGATGGGGATGTGGGAAGAGGCCGTCGAGGAGTTGCGGGCGGCGCTCGCACAGCTGGACGACCCTTCGGAGGCGCTCGAGGCGCTGGGTGAAAGCCTGCACCAGGCCGGCAGGAACGAAGAGGCCGTGACCGAACTGGAATCACATCTGTTTGCCGTGGGCGATGACGCCCCGGTCGTCGGCGCGCTCTACTACCTGGCCCAGGCGCTGCGGGCCGAAGGTCGGGACGCCGACGCGCGAAACGTGCTTACCCGCGTGGAAGCTGCCAGTCCGGGATATCGGGACGCCGCGCAACTGTTGTCCGAACTCTCCCACTGACGGTATCTTCGGGCATCCTCGGTCCGCTGCCGGTGACCCGAGACCGGGGGCGCCCAACGGAGAGAAATGCTCGAAGCAGCGCTGCCTACACTCGAAGTCCTTCGCCTGCCGGTGCACGATCGTCTCGAGCGCGTCGAGACGGTGCTCCAGGGGCTCGTGACTTCTGATTTCGGACCGATCAACGA
>JARFPW010000142.1 GCA_029288095.1 Gemmatimonadota bacterium | reverse complement strand
AGTCGGTGGCGCCTGCGGTATGCCGGCCTGGTGACTTCTTTGGCATGCCTGACGTGTGGTGGGGCCGCCTCGGACTCGACGGACGGCGAAGCGACGTCAGCGGCCGGGGTAGTCGTCGGCAGTTCGGCGGAGATGTGGGGCCTGCTCAGCCTGCCGCGAAGCGGCGGGTTCGCGGAGCTCCGACGGTTGCAGAACCCCGACTCCGTCGTGTGGAACGGGACGGAGATCCTTCCCGTGATCAAGGACGTGCGTCCGCTGGGTGAGTCGCTGATAGTGCTGTTGGCGGATGACGGACGCGTGCTGCGGTATGATGCCCGGGAGGACAGGGCGGTTGAGATGCTCCGGCTGACGCCCGAAGCACGGATCATGAACGTATCAGGGGCCTTCGCCGTGTTTGCCGATTCCGCCGACAGGGTCGTGCACGTGGTGACGCCCGACGGCTCCTCACGGCATGCCCAACCCGAAGCGGTCTCGTGGGCTGCCGCGTTTGATGGCGGCCTGGCCCTGCTGGGCGCATCGGAACCACACCGCCTCCGCCTGATCCACCAGGCAGATGGTGACACGCTCCTTGATGTCGAGACTGGCGGCCCCCCGGCGCTCCTGACTGCCTGGGGGCAGCGGCTGGTCATCGTCGGCCCGGACCGCAGGAGCGTCCGCGTGTACGCCACGGACGGTGGTAGCCTCGTCGGGGAGTTTCGATTGGGAAGTCCGGTAACTGCCCTGGGGGCGTCCCCGTCGTCTCACGAGATCTATGCCGCAACAGAGAATCCCTCACTTCTGTACCGCGTCAATCGCCATAGCCTGGCTGCGGGTGAGGTGGGAGAGTTTGCTGCCTCCATTGAGGAGTTGCGGAGCAGTCTGTTCGGAAGTGGACTGCTCGTCCGAGCGGCTGACGGCGTCGGCCAGATCGCGACCGGCGACACGCAGTGGCAATCCTTGACCAGTGCCTGGAGATCAGATCTTCCGCTGGGGCTGCCGGAGGACCGGACCATCGTTCTGCGAGACGACGAAGCGCAGTTGTGGATGGCGGGTGATTCGTCGACGCTCACCCTGGCCGGTGGCGCACCCAACTGGTGGGTGCCCGTGCGCTGGACCGGACCGGATCCACGCCCGGGACCTTCCGAGCCGGCCGGCATCGAGCAGACAGCAGACACCGGAGGAGCCCCTGGAGCGGCGTCGGAATCCGATGGCACGGCCTCCGCGTCGGACGACGGTGCGGTGAGGCCTGGTGGCCACTATGCCATCGTGTCCTCGGCTCGCCAGCGCGCCGGCGTCGACGCCCTGTTGTCGAGGCTGGCGAACAGTGGATTCCCGATCAGGCTTCAGGAGTATCCCGACGAAGCCGGCAATACCTGGTTCCGCGGCCTGGTCGGACCGTACCCGACACGAGCTCGGGCGCTCGCTGCGGCCCGGCAACTGCAACGCGAGCACGAGCTTCAGGCCTGGGTTACGGAGCTGGAGAGGGAATGAACCAGTTAACAACCGACGCCGTGTCGTCCATCGACTGGTTGCCGGCGGAGGCATCGCTCGTCGCCCTGGTTCGTGAGGCAGGGTGTGCGGCCTGGGCCGCGGGTATCGCTGTCGGACTGGCGGACATCGTCGGTAGGCAGCGAGGTCGGACTTTTCTGGCCAACACGGGCGTCGACGGCCCGGAGCTCGACGCCGTGCTCGCAGTCGACGGTGGCCCCGGATTGAGCTCCGCGCTCACCGGGACTACGTCGATCGCCTCGATCGCACGTTCCAGTCCGGATCGAACCTTCACATATCTACCCGCGGGAGACGGGGCACTGCCACTATCGGGTATCCAGCGGATCCCCACGTTTCGGCGTCTGGTGGGGAAAGTGACGGGTGGCGGCGGGACGCTGCTGCTGTACATCGCAGAGGAGGATCTGCCGGCGATCAGGGGTGACGTCGGCGACGGGCCCAAGTTCGACGGCTGCATCTCGCTCGGCTCGGTCAAGGATCTGGCCCTGGAACTTGGGGCGCCTCTACTCGCGCGCGTCGAGCGTCCTGCCGACGCACCCGGTCCACAAGCGTCCGCCGAGGCAGGCTCGAACGGCGCGTCCGTTGCCGGACCCACCGATGGAGCCAACCGGCAGGCAGCGAAGTCCAAACTCCTCCGGAAGGCCGGGATTCCGGTTCTGGTTCTCCTGGCCGGCATTTGGTGGGTGGTGGCAGGTCGGTCGGCCGACTCCGACGGCAGCGCAGAGCCAGCCGGGGTCGTGGCCGCGCCGGCGGAAGGGACGGCAGCCGAAACCGTCCCGGCGGACGGCCCACCCCGGATCTGGGCGGCTCCGGCAGCCAATTACACGGTACTCGTGGGGAGCTATGTACGACTCCGAGATGCCGAAGATCGAAGCAGGGCGCTCTCAGCCGACGGGGGGTTGTTCTTCGTCTCGCCGACTCCCGTGCGCGGTCGCACCTACTTTCGGGTGTTTGCAGGCGTCTACGAAGACCGGGCGGATGGCGTGGCTGCCATGGAGCGCCTGGTCGAGGACGGTCGCAAAGAGGGGGTGAAGGTGTGGGACGTCCGACCCGTGCGCCTGGCGCACAACGTCGGTACGTTCGATTCGCCGGAGGGTGCCACCGATCGCATCCGTGAACTGCGCGAGAGCGGCATCCCGGCATACGTGCTTCGTGATTCAGTCGCCGTTCCCTTGTTTCGCGTCTATGCAGGCGCTTTCGAATCGGAGGAAGCGGCGGCGCCTTTCGGCGAGTTGCTCGCGTCGCAGCAGGTCGGCGTCGAACTCGAGACCAGGTCGGGTGTCGCACCGTGAAGATCAATTCACTGACCCTCAGCGGATTCAAGTCCTTCGCCGACAGGACGAAGATCGAATTCCACGATGGTATTACTGCCGTCGTCGGTCCCAATGGCTGTGGCAAGTCGAATATCTCCGATTCGCTCCGCTGGGTTCTCGGTGAGCAGCGGGCGTCCGCGATCCGCGGCAGCCGGATGGATGAGGCGATCTTCCATGGCACCGCGAGCCGCAAGCCCATTCACCGCGCCGAGGTGGAACTCCGCATCGCCAATGAGGACGGCATCCTGCCCGTCCCATATCCCGAGGTCGCCATTGGCCGGACCGTGCTGCGCGGTGGTGACAGCGCCTACGAGATCAATGGTCAGACGGTGCGCCTGCGAGATGTTCAGGATCTGTGTCGTGATACGGGGCTGGGAGCCAACGCCTATTCGATCATCGAGGCACGGATGATCGATGCCATTCTCAGCGATCGACCCGAAGAGCGACGGGCGTTGTTCGAGGAAGCCGCGGAGGTCGGTCGCTACAAGGACCGGCGTCGCACGGCGCTCCGGCGGTTGGACCAGGCTCATGCCGATCTCCAGCGGCTGGACGACGTCATTGGAGAGGTCGCGAGTAAGGTGCGGTCGCTGGCCCGCCAGCGTGGTCGAGCCACGAAGTTTGGCGACCTGCGTGAGCGCAGACTCGTACTCGAGGTCGCAGTTGCTGCAGACTCACTCGATACGATGGAGGCGAGGCTCGTCGACGCGGAGCGCCAGCTCGCACAGGCGCAGCGATCACAGCCTGAGTTGGAAGCCGCGCTCGCGCGAGATGAAACCGAAGTGGAGGCGATGCGGCTGCACCTCGTCGAGCAGGAACGGGAGCGAGGACAGTTGGCGACCCGACTCGAATCCGTGCGCGTGCGGCTCGAGGAGATCGAGCGCCAGCGTCTACTGACGGATGAGCGCGTGGCGGTGGCGGCAGCTCGTATCGAGGAAATCGACGCGGAGCAGGCCACTGTCGCGCAGCGCCGTGAGGCGGCGACCCTGGAGCGGAAAGCGGGCTCGGAACGCCAGGCGGCGTTCGCGGAGGAACTGGCTACACTGCGCGAGAACGAGTCGGGCCTCGTGGCCCAGGTCGGTTCGTTGCGTCTGCGACGGCACGAATTGGAGCAGGCAGAAGCCGGCGAGCGAGCATCCCTGACCGCTCTCATGGCGGAGATCGGAAGCGTGGGGGCGGAGGCTGAAGCGCGACGGGAACGGGGAAAGGCGCGCGCCGAGGAGCGCCGTCTCCGGCTCGCCGAGCGGGTGGAAGCGACCCAGGCGGTGGTCGATCTGGCAGGTGAGGCGGATG